>CAZJVK010000042.1:0-4293 GCA_964549725.1 uncultured Candidatus Saccharibacteria bacterium
ACATTAACTTAAAAAGCGTGTTTTTGGGCAGTAAAAGAGTTATTCCGGAAATGTTTAAGCAAGGTAAGGGTAAAATCGTTAATACCGCTTCAATTGCTGGTTTAGTTGGTTTTGCTCAAAGTGGCGCCTATTGCGCTTCAAAGGGTGGCATAATTGCCCTAACAAAAGAAATGGCTTTAGAGTATGCTCCAAAGAGAATTAATGTAAATTGTATTGCCCCCGGAGTTATTAAAACGGCGATGACCAAAGATATGTTGACTGACCCGGCTACCAAGCAGTCTTTGGAATCTTCTACTCCTTATTCTCGTTTGGGTGAGCCGGAAGATATTGCCCAGGCGGCGGTTTATTTGGCTTCTGACGAATCAGATTTTGTTAACGGTGAAGTTTTGGTTGTTGACGGCGGATGGGTGGCTAAATAATTGAATATTTAGAGAAATAAGGTGGACCGTAGCGGATTCGAACCGCTGGTCTCCTATATGTCCCGACAGCAAAGGTGGACCCACGGGGAGTCGAACCCCGATATCCCGCGTGCAAGGCGGGTACTCTACCACTAAGTTATGGGCCCACCTTTGCTGTCGAGGATCCTCGATTTATAACAAATTTTAGAATTGTAAAATATATGCATAAAACATTTCAAATTTGTGTAAATCGGGACAAATGAGGTGCTTTACCACTAAGCTAACGGCCCACGTAAATTTTACCTCACGGAGATTTTAAGAACCCGAGTTTATCTCACAAATAAGACCTTCGCATCCGGAAGGTCCGCCTT
This sequence comes from uncultured Candidatus Saccharibacteria bacterium, assembly GCA_964549725.1. Taxonomy (GTDB): domain Bacteria; phylum Patescibacteriota; class Minisyncoccia; order UBA6257; family GWB1-50-10; genus DATGCT01. The sequence continues at coordinate 770 of CAZJVK010000042.1, forward strand.
CAGTTTTATCATTTTTCTCATAGGTGAGAATCTGGGAAAAGTCAATTTTCGGAAAATGAGAAACGAGTTGCTTATATCTTTCCTCATTAATTTCCTCGAAAGGAGCTAATTGATAAATATGTTCATTTCGAGAAAGAAAAGTGAGGCCGCCCAAGATGTCCCAATTTTCATACAGCCAATTAGCCACTTTAATCCATTCATTTTCTCCAACTAAAATAGTAACTGAAGGATTGTGTTCGGTATAATTTTCTTTAACTATTTTCCAATATTCAAGTTGGCTAATAGCATCCAAGTCTTTCTTAAAAACTGATTTTTTAGGAGCTTTAATTGGAAAATCAAGCACATAAGTAGTAGCTGAATCTTCAGTTTGACCAACTTCTGGATGATAAGGAACTTTTTGTTCTTTTAACATATGAAAGAGAGGGTCTTCGGCTGAAATCCGAACTCTCCTGATGTAAAAAGGAGAATGTCTGGAGTGCATCCCGGGAGCTGAATCTACCAATTGAGAAACAGTACCTGATGGTTTAACTGAGGTAGCGGCGGTAGCGATATTAATACCAAACCGCTTGGCATATTCTTTGTTAACTTTTAAGACTCTTTGCTGAAGTTTTTGAAGAGTGGCCTGATGACGAACTGCCGGGCAATCCCATTGGCCGGTAATGGAAACTCCAAGCAACCTTTCTTCTTCGCAATTTTTTCTCCATTGTTTTGAAATATAAGGAAAATTAGTAAAGGTTGATTGATAAGTGCCAAGAATGGTAGCAATTTCAATTTTCTTCAATAAAGATTGCTCGGTATCTTCCGGTCGAGCTACCACTTCCGTAAGGTTGCAGAATGACTTGCTTCTCAAGACAATTTCTCCACAAGGATTTGTGCCGGAAGTTTGTTGGTATTTTTTAAATTTATTCCAACGTCGAGGAGGCATCTGTTTTTCTAATCCTCCCCGGTTAAAAATACCCCTTTCCCCGGTACCGCTTTTTATTAAAGATAGCCATTCTTCTATAAATTGAGTAGCAACCGGTTTCTCATTATATACCGCTGAGTTATTAGCCATTGACCGTTGAGAATTGGTAATATAATAATAGCCTGCTTTCGCTTTTCTCATTTTTTCATCTTCTAAGTCAGAGAGAGAAATAAGGGCGCTCCGCCTCATCCCGCCCATTTCTACCAATTTTCCAATTTTGCAAATAACATCATGGACATCAATACTAGCCAGCCTTTTCCCTTGATTACTTAAAATTTTCTTCTTAACAAAAACCAAGAGAGAATGGAGAGGCTCGGGACCCGAACTTCTTCCTCCCATAGTTTTCAGCCGGGCTCCGGCCGGCCGTACCTTGGAATAATCAAATTTAATATCCTTACCTCCATACCAAGCTTTTAGCCCTAAAGTTAAAGCATCTCCCCAACCTTCTTTACTATCCTCAATTATATATGTAGTCAACTCCTTTTTAGTTTGACGTTTTATTATCGGGAGCTGCTGGATGTTCTGATTCTCTACTGAAAATCCTACTCCAGCTCCGCACATTAAAAGATACATAATCTCAGCGAAATCAGTTAATTCTCTGGGGGCAATATAAGAACAATTGTAAACACAAACGTTGGTAGCTCGGGCTGCTTTTCCGGCTGACCACATTAACCGCATTGAAGGCATCACCTGAAAATTTAAAATAGCTTTTTTAATTTTTTGATATTCATTTTCTTTTAGCTTATCACCGAGATTTTCTTTCATAAAATTAATATAGCGGTCCACAGTTTCAATCCAAGTTTCTCGCCGTTTTTCTTCCGGCAGCCATCGCGAATAAGTCCGGTAATAAATAAACTCTCCCATGGCGCTTAGAAAATATTTCTTACTTTCTAAAACCAATTTTTTTACCCGTTCCGGGACACGTTTTTGCTTTTCTCGAATTTCTGCTCTTTCCTGACGATAAAGAATATAACCCTTGGCCGTTTTTGGGAAATCCATAATTATCAACATTTCTTCCGTTAGATCTTGGATTTCCTCAACTCCGGAAATATGCCCCGGAGGGCAGCGTTTTTCCAATTCCTTAACTACTTTTTCTGAAACTCGGGAAGGGTCCTTGTCTAAATTCCCCTCTTGCGCAACTCGCATTGCTTTGGAAACAGCATTGGTAATTTTCTGTTGGTTAAAATTAACGATTTTGCCATCTCTCTTTTTAATTTGTTTAATTTTAGAACTCATAGATAAAATTATTATTTTAGTTTTGAATTATTAACCTTTATTTTACTCGCCGTACAACTTGAAAAAGTTTTTGCTAATTTATGTGGGCATGGCAGGGATCGAACCTGCGACCTCCATCTTATCAGAATGGCGTTCTACCACTGAACTACATGCCCGCTCCTTCGCTTTGGCAATATTGCCAAAGCTTCGGAAGCGCAAGAAGTGTGGAAATTCATCACCTCTTGTCCTTCCGAAGCTCAAGCTTTTGCGAGAGCGTAGGAGGAAACTACATGCCCCGTACAATTACAATGTATTCTTATCTTTCTATGAGCAAGTTTAGTTTCTCAAAGCCCTGTTTGTCAAATTGGATAGTTTCGTGAGAGAAAGTAGGTTTAGTGCCGAAGGCTTCATTCAGGTTTTTAACAAGGAAAGTTAAGTTTGAAAGAATAAACCATATTGCCAAAAAGAGCATAACTATAGCCAAAAGGTAGAAAATGTACTGCCGTATCTTCATTTTACCAAACGTTTTTTTGGTATTAGTTTTTTTCATCCCGTTAGAAACAGGTTGTCTTCAGACAACCGTGTATTATTAGTTTGTTCTGAAAATGATCTTTTGACTTGTGTTATTTGATAATCCATATTTTTAAACCTTGGATAGTTTCTAACGGGATTCATGATTGAATATTTGTGTCTCTAAAATAGATTCTGGCTTTAATAATAGATTGAACCACCTCTTTTTCACCTTCTGTTTTTCGGGTGGCGCTCATATCCTCGACTTGATTTAAATATTGAAAATTATTTAAGTCGTTTATAAATTGGGAGATTTGATTAATTGAGTCACCTGTGATGTTCAAAGAATACTGAATATATCCAAGGTTTTCGCCCTCGGCCTTTTTCTCGTTCAAAAAGGAAAAGCCGAAACCAAGATTATGCCTAAGGGCAATTGATTCTAATTCCTTGGAAATATTAATCAATTGATCTTTTGAAGGGATAATGTTGTAGAACACATTTAAATACGCCCGGCCAAAGTTTCTATATTGAGATTGAAGTTCAACCAAAGAGTTTAAGGAAGCCGATTTTTGAGCAATTTCTTTTTGAATATTGGTTATATCTCCCACCATGTTTTTTATAAGGGAGCGCACAAAAACTATACAGCCAAGAAGTAAGCCTATAATAAGAAGAGTCAAGCCGATCCTTATAGATATTTTTTTAACGAATTTATCTTTTTTATCCATAGTATAAACCCCGTACAATTACATTGATATTCTTATAAATAAGATTTGAATTTCTTTCCGCAGAAGAAAAGATTTTAACCTATCTTGTTTCATAATAATAAAAATAGTGT
>CAZJVK010000043.1:0-4217 GCA_964549725.1 uncultured Candidatus Saccharibacteria bacterium
GAGCTATATGCGAAGCATAGCGAAGCCCAGGGCAAAACACAAACACTTCACATTTATTTTTCGAGCCAACACAGGGGCAAGCCCTACTTATAATACAGCCTATCCTCAACCCTCATATCAAAATAATCAATCTTAGAAAAATCAGCTCGCTTCTTTAAAGTTTGAACTACTTCTTCTAAATCATTAGGGACAAAATTCAAACTAAAGAGAAACTTAGGACCGACCGAGATAACTGTTTCCCATTCTTCCAAACTTATTTCTTTTATTAAAACTGATTTAAGATAAAAATTATTCTTTTCCAATATTTCTATCGTCTTTATTATATTTTCTATCCATTCTTCTCTCGGTAAGAATTTTTCGCCTAAAACCAAATGACGGTCGTTAGTATCAGTAATTTTTAAAATCAGAGAACCGCTGACATTTGGAGCAGGAGCAAACACTTTTCCTTTTTCATTAAAAACATAACAATTATCTTTGGTATCACATATAATGCCGGAGAGATTTTTTTCATCAACTGAGATTTTAACTCGCCGACTAAAAAGGTTAACATCAAACTTAACTTCCTTTACCGAAGGTAGAATACTCTCATTTACTAAATCATCTTTTCCGCTAAAAAACCAAAAAAGGATATTATCCGAATCCAAATATCCTAAAATTTTCTTATTCTTAACAACTTGGGTAGCAAGAGAAGAAACAAGAAACTTGTTTGAGAAAAAACTAGTAGTATTGCCGGTTTCTGAGTAATTGTTAGAATAGCTAAATTCAAAATTTTCAACATTAAGAAGACCAGAATAAAAAATAATATAAAGGATACCAATAACAAAAAATGCTGAAAAAATAAAGATGGAAAGATGGAATAACAGCCGGAGTTTCTTTTTTTTCTTTTCTCTTAAAAACATACTTGGTATCAAGAATTAAGGAACTATTTTATTTCGGACTTACCCAAATATTCCTGAAGAGCTTCGGGAACTTTTATAGTCCCTTTTTCGGTCTGATTATTTTCAATAATCGCGATTAATGTCCGGCCAATAGCAAAGGCAGTCCCGTTTAACATATGAACTAATTTAGGCTTGCCACCACTTTCAGGTTGAAATTTTGTGTTCACGCCTCTGGCTTGAAAGTCAGTGGTATTTGAACAGGAATGTGTTTCTCTGTATTTATTTTCGGATGGAAACCATGCCTCAATATCATACTGCTTGGCATCACCCCAGCCCATATCACCGGTACAGATTTCAACAAGACGATATGGAATATTTAATTTATGCATTAGTTTTTTCTGAATGGAAACCATTTCTTTTTGCATCTCCTCCGACTTATCAGGATGGGAAAAAACAAACATTTCCACCTTGTCAAACTGATGAACACGAAGAATACCTCGAGTGTCTTTGCCATACGAACCGGCTTCTCTTCGAAAACAAGTTGAGAAACCCGCGTATTTCACGGGTAGGTCTTTTTCTTCAAATTTCTCATTCATATGGAAAGGACCAATAGAATGCTCAGAACTTCCAATTAAATAAAGATCGTCATCATTTACATAAAAGACGTCTTTTTCATCAATAAACTTACCCTTGCCCATTTTTCTCATAATCTCGGGGTGCATCATTGCCGGTGGAACAATGGGAATAAAATCATTTTCGAGAAGAACATCAAATGCTAAGCGAATCAAAGCAAATTCCATAACGGCGGCATCACCTATTAAATATCCGAAGCGGCTGCCGGCAACCTCAGCGGCTTTTTTAGTATTAATAAGATTTAACTTTTCACCGAGCTCCATATAATTCTTGGGGATGAAATTGAAATCAGGCTTATCTCCCGCTTCCTCTACAACTTTATTATCAGATTCATTCTCACCAACTACAATATCTTCAAAAGGCAAATTAGGAAGTTGGCTTAGAGTCTCACTTCTTTTTTCTTTGAATTTCAACTTCTCTTTTTCAATTTTAGAAATTTGTTTTTTTAAAACCTGGGCCCGAGAGAGGAGTTCTTCCTTTTTCTGTTCGGCAATTTTTTTACTAAGCTCATTCTGTTCGGCTCGGAGATTATCAAGAGCGCTCATTTCCTCCCGCCATTTTTCATCAAATTGAAGAAAACGGTCAACAAGTTTAGGGTCAACCCCTTTTTTCTTAACGCCTTCCTTAACTTGCTCCGGGTTTTCTCTTATTAGATTAATGTCCAACATGGTTAGTAAGTAGTTAGTAGTTATTTGTCCTTCGGCTTGAGGGTGGTAAAAGTTATCACATCCTTTATATTATGAGCGCCGGTTAGAAGCATAACCAGGCGATCAATACCAATACCTAAACCTGCTGTGGGAGGCATGCCGTATTCCAAAGCTTCCAGGAAATCTTCATCAAGACGAGATGCCTCTTTATTGCCGGTTCGGAATATCGCTTCCTGTTTTTCCATCCTTTCTCTTTGATCTAAGGGATTATTTAACTCCGAAAAACCGTTAACAAGCTCTGTGCCCGCAACTACTAATTGAAAACGTTCGGTAAAAGTGGAATCTTCGGACTTAACTTTGGAAAGAGGAGAAATGACTTTAGGATAATCAACTACGAAAACTGGATCATTTATATTAGGCCTTACCTTCTTTTTAAACACCTCATCAATTTCTAGGGTGTTAATTTTATCCATATCACCAGGACTGTATTTTTCAATCAGTTCTGTATATTTTACCCTGGGCCATTTCCCGTTGAAATTGACTTTTTTATTTTCAAAGATTACTTCTTTTATTCCAATGTTTTTAACAAGAGTTTTGAGCCAATTTTCAAGACTATCCATAAGACCTTGGTAATCTTGATACGTCCAATATAGTTCAAGCATAGTGAATTCGGGGTAATGGTCATGATCAATACCTTCATTTCGAAAATTCTTGCCAATTTCAAAGATTTTCTCAAAACCACCCACGAGCAGACGTTTCAAATACAGCTCTGGAGCAATTCTTAGATACATATCAAGGTCAAGGGTATTAAAGTGTGTTTTAAAAGGAGCAGCCAGAGCACCACCGGGAATGGGTTGAATAACCGGGGTTTCAACTTCCATAAAACCATCGGCTTCAATTATTTTCCGAAGTTCATTTATTACCCGCGAACGAAGAATTATTTTTTTCTTTGACTCTTCATTATACACAAAATCAAGGTATCGACGGCGGTATCGTTCTTCAATATTTTCAATACCAAACCAAGCCGAAGGCCAGGGCCGAAGACTTTTGGCAATCATTCGAGCTGAATCAGCCATAATGCTCATTTCTCCCCTTTCGGTTTTACCGGGCACACCGTGAATTTCCAGAAAATCGCCTAAGTCAACAGTGTTCTGTAAAAGTTTAAAATTCTCAGTGTTATCTTCAAAAACCGCCTGAATTTTGCCGGAGCCATCCTTTATATCGGCAAAGATAATGCCCCCTTGATCCCGCCAACCCATCACTCTGCCGGTTATATATACAGGTTTGGCCTTCTTCTCAAAATCATCAAAAGATTCAAGAAGTTTTTTAATTTCAAAATCCTTTCGGCTCTTGGCGGGGAAAGGATTTTTTTTCTTGCGGTATTCCTCAAGTTTTTTGAGACGATTTTCTATTAAATCTTTTAACATGCCAAATTCAACTACTAATTTATCTTTATGATCTTTAAGACTTTTTTGCCTCCGGGGGTTTCAAAAACAACATCATCACCAACTTTACTGCCTAAAAGTTCCTTGCCTAAAGGAGATTCATAAGAAATTTTACCCTCAAAAGGATTAGCTTCATTAGAACCAACAATGGTATAAACAGTTTTTACACCATCTTTTCTAATTTCAACCTGGGAACCAATTTGAACCTTGTTGCTCTTACCAAGTTTTTTAATAACCTCGGCATTCCGCAAAATTTCCTCAAGCTGATTTATTTTCTGGTCGAGAATAGTCTTATCATTTCGAGCTTCTTGATACTCGGAATTCTCAGAAAGATCACCGAGCTCCTTGGCTTCCTTAAGACGCTTGGCAATTTTTCGACGTTCTCTACCTTTAAAATACTCCAGTTCTTTCTTAAGCTTTTCGTATCTTTCTTTTAAAAGATAAGTTTTTTTGAACATAGTTAAGATAAATTAAAAGTGAATTCATCCCGTTAGAGATAGGGTGTGCTCAAAAAGTACACCCGTGTGGTTTAAGACCGACCTATAAATTCCAGTTTTCTTTGATTCTATAGTAAACATAAAATTGATTGTTTGATTATCTCTAACGGGATTCAT
>CAZJVK010000044.1:0-4202 GCA_964549725.1 uncultured Candidatus Saccharibacteria bacterium
TTATATTTTTTAGCATTTATAAGTGTATGGGTTTTGTGAGAAATAGTCAACGTCTCTTTTAAATAAGCACCCTTTCTTGTAAGATAATTAAAGTGATAGTTTTTAATTAATAAACACAGTATATATTATGTTTCATAAAATAAAGAAATTTAGTTTACCTGATGTGGAAGAAAAGGTCCTTAAATTTTGGCGGACCAATCATATTTTTGAAGAGGCAGAAAAGAAGAACAAAAACAAGAAAAAATTTATTTTCTATGAAGGTCCTCCGACGGCTAACGGCCGGCCGGGGATTCATCATGTTTTAGCGAGAGTTTTTAAGGATATTATTCTTAGGTACAAAATAATGAGGGGATACGATGTACCCCGGAAAGCCGGTTGGGATACCCATGGTTTGCCGGTGGAGTTAGAGATTGAAGAGAAACTTGGATTTAATTCTAAAGAAGAGATTGAAAAGTATGGAATAGAGAAGTTTAATCAAAAATGCGAAGAATCAGTTTGGAAATATAAGGATGAATGGGAAAACTTAACTAAACGGATTGGTTTCTGGATAGATATGGAACAGCCGTATATTACATGTGAAAATTCGTATATGGAATCCTTGTGGTGGATTATAAAGCGAATTTGGGAGCGTGGCCATCTTTTTAAAGGATATAAGGTGGTGCCGCGGTGTCCGCGTTGCGGAACCACCCTCTCCTCTCACGAGCTGGCTCAGGGGTATAAGGAAGTAACCGAACCTTCCGTATATCTGAAGTTCAAAGTGAAAGGGAAAGAAAATACATATATTCTTTCATGGACTACCACTCCCTGGACTTTACCCGGGAACGTAGCTCTTGCGGTGGGAGAGAATATTGATTACGTGGCGGTGTCTCCAAAGGGAATAAATGAAATTTGGATTTTAGCTGAAGCCCGCCTTGAGATTTTGGAGGAAAAATATGAAGTGAAAAAGAAAATGAAAGGAACTGACTTGCTTGGTTTGGAATACACCCCGCTCTTTGAGGTAGAAGTTTTTAAAAAGAGTGACACGGTTTATAAAGTGTATCCGGCTGATTTTGTAACCACCGAAGAAGGAACGGGGGTGGTTCACACCGCGGTTATGTATGGGGAAGACGACTATCAACTTGGACGGAAAATCGGCTTGCCGGAACATCATACCGTTCGGGAGGATGGGAAATTTACCAAAGATGTTCCCGATTTTTATGGATTGGATGTTAAGAATAAGGCGACCGAAGAGAAAATTTTTAACAAATTAAGAAAAGAAGGATTTCTTTTAAGAACCGAAGATTATACTCATGAATATCCGCATTGCTGGCGCTGCGGCACTCCTTTAATTTATTACGGCCGGGAGTCCTGGTTCTTTGAGATGAGCAAACTTCGCAACAAACTTCTTCAAGAGAACAAAAAAATAAACTGGATTCCGGGGCACATTAAAGAAGGCCGATTTGGGGAGTGGATTAAGGGAGCTAAGGATTGGGCTCTTTCAAGGGAGCGATACTGGGGAACGCCATTGCCGATTTGGGAGTGTGGAAAATGTGGCAAACTAGAAGTTATCGGAAGTATGGCTGAACTTAGCAAGCGTCTGGGAGGCGCCAAAAACGAATATTTTGCAATACGTCATGGAGAAGCAGGCCATAATGTGGCGAATATTATGAGTAGTAATCCCGAAGAGGAAAATAGTTATAAATTAACCAATAAAGGAAAGAAAGAGGTCCAAGAAAAGATTAAAGAACTTAAAAAGATGGAAATTGACCTTATTTTTTCATCGGATTTCAAAAGAACTTTGGAGACGGCCGAAATTGTCTCTAAAGGGTTGGGGGTAAAAGTTAAAATCGATAAACGGTTGCGGGAAATAAATGCAGGTAATTTCAATGGGCGAGGAATTGAGGAATACCGAGGTTTCTTTGCAAAAATGGCGGATAGATTTGAGAAACGACCGGAGGGTGGAGAAAATCTCCGAGATGTAGCTAAACGAATAGCCGAATTTTTCAAGGAAGCCGAGGAAAAATATCAAGGCAAGAAAATTTTACTCGTTTCTCACGAAGATGCGCTTTGGATGGCCGAGGCGGTTGCCCAAGGTTGGGGTGAAAAGCAGGCAGCTTGGCGGAAAAAGAACAGAAAAAAAGAAGATGGTTGCGGATTTATTCACACCGGAGAGCTCCGAGAACTGAGATTTATGAAACTTCCCAGAAATGTTTATGGTTTTGCAGATCTCCATCGGCCGTATGTGGACCGAGTGAAATTTAGTTGTGAGAACTGCGGAGGAGAGATGGCCCGGATTCCGGAGGTGGCTGACGCTTGGTTTGACTCCGGAGCGATGCCTTTAGCTCAAGCTCATTTTCCATTTGACCAATTCACCGGTTCTCTAAAAAAAGTACCCGATCCGAGGAAAAGAATTGACTTTCCGGCTGAATATATTTCGGAGGCAATGGATCAAACTCGAGGCTGGTTCTATACTCTGCTTGCTATATCAACACTTTTAGGATACGAGAGCCCGTATAAAAATGTTATTTCCTTAGGGTTGATACTTGATAAATACGGGCAGAAGATGAGTAAATCAAAAGGGAATGCTGTAGATCCCTGGAAAGCGGCTGATGAATTTGGAATTGACGCAATTCGCTGGCATTTTTATACAGGTAGTTCACCGGGAGAACCAAAACGGTTTGATGGTAACGAAGTGAAAAAAGTACTCCGGAATTTTATTTTTCTTCTTTATAATTCCTTTTCGTTTTTTGATTTATACACCGAGAAGAAAATAAAATACCAAAAAGATTTTAAACCCAGGAACGTATTAGATAAATGGATTCTTTCGCGATTAAACCACACAATTCAAGTAGTTTATGATTTTCTTGAGAAGTATAATATCGGGGCGGCCGGTCGGGAAATTGAACTGCTGGTTGATGATTTTTCCCGATGGTATATTCGCCGTTCTCGGCGCCGGTTCCAAAAACCGGAAAGCAAAAAAGATTTTGAAGAAGCTGCTTTCACTTTAGGGCATGTCCTTCTTCAGATTTCAAAAATCACAGCTCCGTTTATACCATTTGTTTCTGAAGCTTTATACCAATCATTGAAGCAGAAATTTATGGGGTATGATTTTAAAGTTTCAGTCCATCTTGAGGATTGGCCGGAGACAGAGAAAAGGATGATTAACAAAGAACTTGAAGAGAATATGAAAATGGTTCGAGATATCGCAAGCCTTATTCTTTCAAAGCGGAAAGAGGCCGAAATCAAAGTTCGCCAACCACTCGGAAAGGTAACAATTAAGGACGGAAAACTTAGCGGGAAGAAAGAGTTGATGGAGATTCTAAAGGCGGAAATTAATGTAAAAGAAATAGAAGTTAATAAATCTTTGGATGAAGTGGAGATTGACACTAAAATAACCCATGAGTTGAGAGAGGAAGGTTGGATGAGAGAATTAGTGAGAAGAATTCAGCGGGGTCGGCAGGATGCGGATCTTACTCCCAAAGATAAAATACGCCTGGGGATAGATAGCGGTGACGAACTGAAAGGGTTGATTAAGAAAAATAAAGAGAAGCTTCAAAAAGACGTCCGAGCTGAAGAAATTCAAACCAAACCGCTTAAAAATTACGACTTAAATTTTGAAACAAAGATTGGTAACCACAAACTTCAAGTTACTCTTAAGAAGGTTTAAAATTTCTTTTCCTTAATTTTATGAGTAGTGTAATTATATATAACAGGCAGGCTCGTTATAATTACGAGATTTTTGAGAAGCTTGAGGCCGGAATTGAATTGAAGGGTTTTGAGGTTAAATCAATCCTTACAAGAGGAGTGAGTTTGAAGGGCGTCTACGCCGCAATTCGGAGTGGCGAGGTTTGGCTTCTCAACCTTGATATTCCGCCGTATCAACCGAAGAATATGCCGGAAGATTATAATCCAAAGCGTTCAAGGCGGCTTCTTTTGAAACAAAACGAGATTAAACATCTTATCGGCAGAACTCGGGAGAAAGGATTGACATTAATACCCTTAAAGGTGTATACTAAGCGTGGAAAGATAAAGGTAAATATAGGACTCGGGAAAGCAAAGAAGAAGGAGGATAAAAGAGAGGAAATCAAGAAAAGGGACATTGAAAGGGATATACGAAAGCATCTTTGATAACAGAAAATGGGGGTGTTTGGCTTCGACGGGAATTTTATCTCAAAAGCTGCAGATTGAGTTGACGAACTCATAAAACTCGTCAAAACTTATAG
>CAZJVK010000045.1:0-4171 GCA_964549725.1 uncultured Candidatus Saccharibacteria bacterium
AGATATAAAAATAAGACATACTAATTAATCTTCGAGTGAGGGGGTGCTCAATGTTGTAACTAAATTTATTTCGTTCAGCATTGAGCTTCACTCATAAATTAAGACAACATTGGCATGAATAGATATCCGAAAACAACTCTTCTGCTTCTACTTCTAATCCTGGTCATCTTTCTTTGGGGAGCTTATTCTCTAATTGTTAACGCCGAAACTAATATTGACGCCACCGACCACTGGGCTTGGAGCGACACCGCCGGTTGGTGGGATTTCTACTCCACAGGCAACGTGGAGGTCAGCGCGCCTCTCCTTCACGGATACGCCAGCTCCTCAATCGGAGAAATGTCTCTAAACTGTAACGCAACTCCGAACGGCAATATCTGCGGAGACAGTGATTTTAAAGTTACAAATGTTGACGCCAGCGGTCAGCTCTCCGGCTGTGCCTGGAACGATACCATCGGCTGGATAAGCTTTGACTGCGCCGATTATGACTGCAACGGCGGTAATATCTGCGCCGAATCCGACTATCAGGTCACTATTGACGCTAACGGTGATTTTCAAGACTACGCTTGGAATGATATTGAAGGCTGGATAAGTTTCAATTGCGCAAATGATGCAAGCTGCGCCTCTTCCAACTATAAAGTTACAACCAGTTGGCGGGCCGGTAAAACGATTGGATATCTTACTTCTTCAATTATTGACACTGGCGGCGACGTCACCCTTTCAAATATTATCTGGCAAGGCGCCCAACCGGCCGGCGCTAGCGTTGATTTTCAAATCGCGGTTGCTACAAACACAGCTGGCCCTTGGAATTACAAAGGTCCCAGCGGAACCGATGAAACATATTTCGGGAACGAATGCCCGACAGCCGGTGTTGGTTCTGCCGGACCTAATAAAGCAATTTGTGTTGACAAAACTATAACCGCCAACAAAAGATACTTAAGGTATAAAGTTCGTCTTCAAAGCAATACCGCTCAAACACAAACTCCTGTAATTGAAGATATAATATTAAACTGGGCAAGATAAACCATGGAAATGAAAATAAAAGACACTCTCACCAATAAAAAAACAAAGCTTGAAAAAAGGAAAAAAAACCGCATGTTCGTCTGCGGTCCCACCGTATATGATTATTCTCATATCGGTCACGCTCGCACTTATCTTGCTTTTGATATTATTGTCCGATACCTCCGTTCTCGCGGTTTCAATATTAAATACATCCAGAATATTACCGATGTTGACGACAAAATCATTAATCAAGCCAATAAAGATAACCGTTCGCCTTTCGAAATTTCCGGAGAATTCACGAAAGCATATTATGAGGATATGGAAGCTCTTGGTATAAATACTGTTAATCGTTATATAAAAGCAAGCGAAGTTATCCCGGAAATTATTAGCCAAGTCAAAACTCTTACAGAAAAAGAGTTTGCATATCAAACCTCAACCGGTATATACTTCCGAGTTCGAAAATTTAAGGAATACGGCAAACTTTCCAACCAGCGCTTAGATGCTCTTGAATCAGGCGCCCGAGTTAAAACTGATGAAGAAAAGGAGGATCCTTTAGACTTTGCTCTCTGGAAACTCCCCAAACCTGACAAGAAAATAGAAGAAAGTGGCAATGGTCCGGTTATAATCAACGGTGAACCTTTTTGGTCTTCTCCTTGGGGGTGGGGGCGGCCCGGTTGGCATATTGAAGATACGGCAATAAGCGGAAAATACTTCGGCCCGCAGTATGAAATTCATGGCGGAGCCGAGGACCTTAAGTTTCCCCACCACGAATCAGAAATCGCTCAACAGGAAGCCGCTTCCGGCAAAAAACCTTTCGTTAAAATTTGGATGCACACCGGTTTTTTAACCATAAACGGTGGGAAAATGGGCAAAAGTAAGGGTAATTTTACAACTATTCGGGACTTTCTCAAAAAATACAACTCTGAAGTAATTCGCTTCATGGTTCTATCCCACCACTACCGCTCTCGTTTCGACTACACTGAGAAGCTTGCCCAAAATGCCGAGGAATCCTTGGAAAGTCTAAAGGATTTCATAAACAAACTCTACTTTGTTTTCAAAAACGCCAAACGATTTAAGAAAAGCAAAAAGCAACTAAAGAAAGATTTTCGGGATGCTGAAAAAGACGCTCATAAAATAATGGCTGATGACCTTAACACTCCTCAGGCTCTCGGAGTTATTTTCAAACTTATCCGAAACTGCCAAAATCAAATCTGGGATTTAAATCAAGGAGACGCTAAAAAGTTTAGAAAAATCCTGGTTAATTTTTTTGAAGCTTTCGGCTTAAAATTCAAAAAATATGAAGTGTCTAAAAATATTGAACGGTTAGCCAAAAAACGCGAGAAGTCAAGAGTTAATCAACAGTTTATCAAGGCTGACGAGTTGCGAAATAAAATACAAAGGTTAGGATATGAGATAGAAGATACACCTTTGGGTCCTTTCATTAAAAAATTAGAGAGTATCTAAATTTTCAAACGATAGTGAAGAAAATTTAGCAATACAAACTAACCCCCTCACTCACTGAAATAAGATATTAAAACACAGAACAAACAAAAGACGGAGTTGATATTACAAAAACATTGTATATATTCAATAGATAAATGTGAGTGAGGGGGTGCTCAATGTTGTGACTGAATTTATTTCGTTCAGCATTGAGCTTCACTCATAAATTAAGACAACATTTGCATAAACTCATGGCTAATGAAAAAAATACAAAACTTCCGCCTCAGGATTTGGAATCTGAAAGTTCAGTTCTTGGCGCTTTGATGCTTGATAAAAACGCTATCCTAAAAGTAGTGGATATTTTGGAACCTGATGATTTCTATCATCCCAGCCACCAAAAGATATTCCGGGTTATACTTGACCTTTTCAAAAACAGCAACCCAATTGACCTCCTGACGGTTACTAATAAGCTCAAGAAAGAAAAACAACTTAAGGAAATTGGAGGAAGTGATTATCTTACCGAACTAATTAACAAAGTTCCGACTTCAGCTCATATCAGCCATTACGCCAAGATTGTTAAAGAAAATAAGATTCGCCGGGACTTAATAAGTGCCTCATCAGATATTAACGAAGACGCCATTAAAAATACTGACTTTGAAAATCTGCTTGACGCCGTTGAGCAAAAAATTTTCAAAATTTCCCAACGTTCTCGAACACAAAAATTTACTCATTTAAAAGAAGAGCTTCCTCGAGCCTACGAACGACTTGAAAAACTTCATCAAGGTGAGAAAGAAAACATTTTAAGAGGTGTCACCAGTGGCTTCCCTCAATTAGACAAAATCCTCTCCGGCTTTCAGAAATCAGATCTTATCATTTTAGGAGCGCGACCTTCAATCGGTAAAACATCACTTGCTCTTGATATCGCCCGCAATGCCGCTCTCAAAAATTACAAAGTTGGAATCTTTTCTCTCGAAATGTCAGCTGAACAAGTTGTGGACCGTATTATCGCCACTCAATCTCAGATTCCTCTCTGGCGCCTGCGAACCGGCCGAATTCAAAATGAAACCGAGTTTGCTATGATCCAACAGGCTTTGAGTGTTCTCTCTAATATTTCCCTCTTTATTGAGGATTCTCCGTCACCAAATATCCTCCATATTCGCTCTATGGCCCGAAAACTCCAACTTGAACACGGACTTGATCTCCTTATTATCGATTATCTTCAGTTAATCACTCCCCGAACCGGTTCCAATAGTATAGTTCAACAAATCACTGAAATTTCTCGAAGTCTCAAATCTCTCGCTAGAGAGTTGGAGGTGCCAGTCTTAGCACTTTCTCAACTGTCACGTAGTGTAGAACAACGAGAGATAAAAATCCCCCGCCTTTCCGACCTTCGTGAAAGTGGCTCTTTGGAACAAGATAGCGACGTTGTTATGCTTATTTACCGCAAAAATCAAGGTAAGCCTGATATTTCCGACGAAGAAAGAAATATTACTGATATTATTATAGCTAAACACCGAAACGGTCCTTTAGGCGCTATTAAGCTCGGTTTTGATCCTGAAAGAGTTAGCTTTCGAACAATAGACACTTATCACGAAGAAGAATAACCTCGTGAGTAGTGAGAGAATTTTAAATGTTTAATTAAATAATTTGTAACTTGTAATTTGTAATTCATTTTAGCTATAACCTACTCACGCAAGTGAGGAGAAAGATTGAAAACTTGTTTTCCATCTTT
>CAZJVK010000046.1:0-4150 GCA_964549725.1 uncultured Candidatus Saccharibacteria bacterium
ATCTCAACAAGTTCCTATTAATTTTCTTTAAGTTCGGTTGCTCGGGGCTTCGCTATGCTTCGCATAAAGCTCAGCCCGTCTCCGCTGTTCGAACACAAGCAGTTGTGTTCTCACTACGCTTCGACCTCACCTTCCTTGTGATAAGCAAAGCTTGTCCCTGCGTTGGTTCGCAAAACAAATACTTCGCATTTGTTTTTCTCACCTTCCTTGTGATAAAACTCTTGACTTTTAATAGTTATGGGTATATACTCATAATGTATTTAAGTTTAAAATACATTAAAGGTCGGAATATTACCCATTAACTATTAATTACAATGCCTAATTTTAATGGAAGAGGTCCTCGATGGGGAGGCGGTCCCGGCGCAGGTTGGGGTCGAGGTCCCTGCGGTTATGGAAGAGATTCTGAAGGATATGGCCGAGGTTATGGTTTTCAGCGCTCCTTTCCAACTAAGAAAGAGGAATCCGAGATGCTTAATGATGAAACTGAAGCCTTAAAGAAAGAATTAGAGGCTATTAAAGAACGACTGGCCGAAATCGAGAACTAAAAATAGAAACCCCCGCCAGTCCATCCCGATTTTATCAAAATCCTTGATTTTGAAATAAAATCGAGGATCCTCGATGCGGAACGAAATTAAAATTTCGAACGCATCGGGATAGATTGGCGGGGGATTTTATAACTTTTAAAATGAATAATAAGTAATATGCCAAGACCATTTAAAAGAAGACGAATTAGATTTGAGCCCGAGGTGACGTATTTTAAGCCGAGGGCGGCGCCCCTTTCAGAACTTAAAGAGGTTAATTTGGATATGGATGAACTTGAAGCGATTAGACTTTCTGACTTTGAAGAGATAAGTCAAACCGAGGCTTCAAAAAAAATGAATATTTCCCAGAGTACTTTTCAGCGGATTTTGAAAAGAGGTCGCCGAAAAATTGCTGAAGCTGTCATTAAAGGAAAAGCACTTAGAATTAAAAATGTGTTAAAATAAACCCACATATGAAAGAACATGCTCAAGTTATATTTTTAATATTTCTTTGTGTCGGTTTTCTTCTCCTTGCCAAATACATTCTTAAAAGCTCGCCGGCCGGAGAACAAACCGCTGAGCCGAACGGAACCGTTGAAGAACAGATCACCGAGCCGGGCGAAACAAAGAAACCCGCCCAACCGCAGCAGCCTGAACCTTCTTCGGATGAAACATCGGCTCCGGAAGAAATTCTCCCTCCTCCGGAAAATCGGGAAGGGACAGTTTACGTTTCAGGAGTTTCTACCGCCTGGGGAGACCGACCAATAAGGATTACCTTAAGAACCAATCTAAAAGAGGGGGAGACGGTAAACATTGACGATTGGGAAATAGAGGGGAATGACGGGAAAATTTCCATTCCAGAAGCGGTCAACTATTATGAAATTCCTGGTTTGAATAAATCAGGCCCGATAATACTTGAGCCGGGTCACTATATAATAATATATGTTGGTGAGGAAAGTCCGATTTCTAAAAACTTTCGACTTAACAAATGTACTGGTTATCTTAACGATCGGGGAGAGTTTGAATGGCAGTTGCCTAATGAATGTCCTCTGCCGGAAAAGGGGGATTACAAACATCTTTCCGGAGAATGCCAAAATTACATTCGCAGTCTCAACCGGTGTGAATTACCTGACCCAAATGTTACCAATTCCTTTATCGGCGAAGAGGGTAATGAATGCCGAGCGTTCGTAAACAGTTTTTTCAATGTTAAAAATTGTTATGAATATTATGAGGACCAGGGAAATCTCCTTAAAAATGAATGGCGGGTTTGGATTAATTACCAAAACGTTTTTGATAAAAACCACGATTGGTTAAAGCTTTTAAACAAGGAAGGTAAGATAATTGACGAATATACATATTAATTAGTAAGCAGTCCCGATGCGTTCGAAATTTTAATTTCGTTCCGCATCGAGGATCCTCGATTTTATTTCAAAATCAAGGATTTTGATAAAATCGGGATGAGTAAAAAAAATTTTAATTATGGATTTGTTGCATAAATTAAAAGAAAAAAGAGAGGAAATTGCCCATCGAGAAGGCAAAGAGCTTTATATGATTTTTCGAAATCAGACTTTAGAGGACACTATTCAGGAAATGCCTGAGACTAAACAGGAACTCTTGAATATCAAGGGTTGGGGCAAGAAAAAGATGAAAAAATACGGCGATGAAATTCTTGCCGTTCTTCATAATCGGGATAATAACAATTCCGGGCGAGGCACACTTTTTGATGTTGCTCTTGAGGAAAGCCAGAAACCGAAAGAGGAACGGGTTTTCACGGTTGATGCATACCTTAATTTCGTGAATATTGGTCTTCGAAAATCAGAAGCCCGGGTTAAGGGTGAAATTTCAAGCCTTAAAATCAAAGACAGTTACATTATTTTCGGCCTTATTGATGAAAGCGGCGAGAGCTTTATGAACTGTTTTATGTGGCGTAATGATTATGAACTTCAGGATTTTGATATTGAAAAAGGAGAGGAGGTGATTATTTCAGGATATCCTAAAATATATGAGAGGACCGGCCAATTCAGTTTTCAAACTCAAGCTATTGAACCGGTTGGCGAAGGGGCTCTTAAGAAGGCGTATGACAAATTAAGGAAAAAACTTGAAGAAGAAGGGCTCTTTGCCGAAGAACGAAAACGGCCCTTTCCGGATTTTCCAAAAAAGATTGGCGTTGTTACTTCTCTCCGGGGTGGCACGGTCATTCATGATTTTGAAAGCAATCTTGGCAAGTTCGGCTTTAAAATAAAAGCGATTGACGCTCGGGTTGAAGGCAAGTGGGCTGTTAAAAGCCTCCTTAAAGCCATTGAACATATGAGAAAAATTGACGTTGATGTTCTGGTTATAATACGGGGGGGCGGTTCAATTGAAACCTTACAAGCCTTTGATAGCGAAGTTTTGGTTCGGGCTGTAGTTAATTTTCCGAAGCCGGTTCTTGCCGGTATTGGTCATCACAAAGACATTACCTTATTATCTTTAGCGGCCGACGCCATGGTTTCAACTCCCACCGGAGCCGCAGAATTCTTGAATAATTCTTGGGAAGAAGCCCGCCACACCGTTCGCCTGCATGAGCGTGAGCTTTTTGATTTATGCAAAGAAACCCTTTCTGAAACCAGAGATAGAATTGATTTTTTTTCAAATAATCTCCGCCGAGGTTTTAAAAAAATCCTCAGTAGCTTTCAAAAGATTGAAGCCGGATTTAGAGATTCAGTTAGTAACTTAAGTCATACTATTGGTAATTTTAAACAGAGAATTTGCGAAATAGGTAAACTGGTAAACACCGCCCTTGAAAGAATGATTGAGAAGGCAAGAGAGAAAATTAGTTTGGCCGGCCAGTCTATTATTGCCTACAACCCCGAACGTCAACTGAAGCTCGGGTACAGTATTGTTTCTTTTAACGACAAAATTATTCGAAGTGTAAAGAAAGTTAAGAAAGGCGACGAGATTGATATCCAAGTCTCCGATGGTATAATTGAAGGAGAAGTGAGAAGAACAAAAAATCAAGAAAACAAAAAATTATGAAAACAGGAATGGATCCCGATAGTGTTAACCTTACATCCTAACTATATTATGGAATACCTGAATAATATTAAGTCGAACAACAAAGCATTAACCGTAACCTACGGGTGTCTAAGGACACCCTAACACTATCGGGATGGATAAAAACAAAGAAAAATTTGATCTTTCCGGGGGTCTTAAGAAATTAGAGGAGCTGGTTGATTGGTTTGAAAATCAGCAGGAAATTGACGTGGAAAAAGGATTGGAAAAAGTTAAAGAAGGAGCTGATTTAATAAAGAAAAGCAAACAGCGGTTGAAAAAAATTGAAAACGAATTTGAAGAAGTAAAAAAAGATATTGAGGAAGAAAATGAAGAATAAAAGAGAAATGGCGGACAAAAAGGACTTTTTGATGAATATGAGCAAAAAGCAGTTCGTTTCAATCCTTATTTTGGTTGCAGTCTTGATTGTAATTTTATTGGGTGTTAACGCTTTGGAAAATTGGCAGATAGAAAGGAAAGCTGAAAAAATTAATAGAGAATTTGAGAATGCTACTGAGGTGGAAAAAAGAGAGATATTTTTTGAGCAGAGAGAAGCGGTCCAGAAAGAACTTAGAAAACTTTGGGAAGATTTTAATTAA
>CAZJVK010000047.1:0-4110 GCA_964549725.1 uncultured Candidatus Saccharibacteria bacterium
TTGTGTCGGGAAGGGATATATATACCATAGTGGAAGTGCCGAAACTGCCAGTCCCAGCCTGGTCAGTCTGATACAAACCCAAGGCCTTGTTTATGGTTGCTAAATCTGAAAGGCGGGTGCTGTCTCTTCCCTGTCTTATTAGTTCTGCTGGATTAAGGATGAGGGTGACTGCTACTGCTAATACGGCTAAGATGGCTATTACTACTAGGAGTTCTATGAGAGTGAAGGCTTTGGTGTTCATTTTTCTTGATTCCTAATTCTTGACTCTTGATTCAAGCTTTGAGTTAACTATTATCTATAACCTATTATCTATCATCTAATGTAATTATATCAGGAATGAGGAGGGTTTGTAGTGTGGTTAGGTGTGGTTAAACCAATCAGGGGGTGTTGAACACCCCCTGATTGGATTTTCTGCGTTGGAAATTGTGGGTTAGGGGTTTTGAGTTGTGAATTAACTAATCTCCTAATATCCTAATTTTCAACTTTAATCTCAACCTTTTTCGGTTTTTTGCGCTTCAGTTTAGGCAACCGAATAGTTAAAATTCCGTTGTTAGTTAGTTTGGCTTCTGATTTATCAGGGTCAATTCCTTCGGGAAGAATAATTGAACGAGAAAAAGCACCCCAGAAACATTCCTGGTAAAAGTAATCCTTTTCCTCAATTTCCCTATGACGCTCACGTCTACCTTTTATGGTAATTGACTCACTGGTGATGTTGATTTCAAGATTATCCGGATTAACTCCGGCGACAGCTGATTCTATAATAATCATGTCACCATCTTGATAAACATCAACGGTCAGTTGACCTTCGTCTTCAGGAGTATCCTCCAAAATTTCTTCGTCACTTTTAATATTTAGTTCTTCGTCAGTCTTCTTTTTGGCTTCGGTTAATTCAGAAAAGATCTCTCCATCTTTTTCTTTCTTCTCTTTTTTTATATTTAACATATTGAATTTAAAGTTTAAGTTTTTTAATCTTGCATTTATTATAACAAATAAATCCCGTTAGAAACAGGTTGTCTTTAGACAACCGCAAATTAGCGGTTTGTTCCTGACTGATTCTTTTTTAGTTGTATTGTTTGGTAATCCGTATTTTTGGATTTTGGATAGTTTCTAACGGGATAAATATTATAATATCTATTTATTGGCAGTGCTTTGTAATTTCCAAAAATCTTTAAAGAGAAAAATGGCGGGGACGATAAGAAACAAACTGGGATAAAGAAGTAAATCTAAATCTTGGTAGAAAAGAACAAGATAATTGAAGATGGAATGAACGAGAGTGGCAACAATAATGCCTATGAAAATAAATTTTACGGGCTGGCCTTTCATTCGGCCTCTGGCCCAGTAAAAACCAAGAAGACCGGATGCGAGAGCGTGTAAAAAAGTAGCTCCAACAAAACGAAGAACGGTTACATTGGCAATTTCGGAAAATACGGCATAGCCGCCTATTTTCATAATACCGGCAATGATGAAAAAATTTTCAATAGTGGCAAGTCCCAAAGCGGCAACAATCATATAAATCATAGGGTCAACCGGCTCATCAAGCTCTGAACTTTTACCAACAGCCCAATAGGCAGCGAAAAATTTAAAAACTTCCTCGACGAGAGCGAGGAAGAAAACGGAAAGTGCCAAGCCACCGGAAATTTTTGAAAGAAGGGGCTGGCCGAGAAGTTGGAAAAGAAGAACCGGGATACAAACGAGAATACCAAGACCGAAAGTGTAAGCGATGAGCCGTTTCGGCTCAGGATGGACATCCTCTTTCAAAAAAAATATCAACCAAGCTAAACCGGGTAAGAGAGTTGAAGCAATTACAAAAATCAATAGTGTAATTTCCATTTTATATCACCATTCCTCTATTATTAACATTTTATTTCCAAGTTTTAATTTTTGATATACCGCTTCGGTTACAAATGGCATAAAAGGGTGAAGTATTTTAATACACCCCAAAAATATAATCTCCAGCATTCGGAAAGCAGCTTCGGCGTCTAATTTATTATCACCTTGAAAGCGAACCTTAGTATCTTCAAGAATTTTATTAGCAAACACATTCCAAAGATAATCATAAGCTTTCTCACCGGCTATATGGAATTCAAATTTTTCGTAGTGTTTAGTAATTTCTTTTTTAAAATCTCCCATCTCCTTAATCTTTTCTTTGTCCTCGTTGGTAAGTTTTTTTTCAGCTCTCTCTCGAGAATAATCATTGGGTTTTGACATATCAAGAAAGCGGGCAACATTCCATATTTTGGTACCGAAGTTCCGGTACGCTTTAACCTTGTCCTCGGAAAGATTAATATCACTACCCGGTCCTACTCCGATTATAAGAGACAGGCGGGTGGCATCAGTTCCATATTTTTTAATCATATCCAAAGGGTCAATGCCATTTCCAAGAGATTTACTCATCTTCCGCCCTTTATCGTCTTTTACCATACCGTGGAGAAAAACAGTTTTAAAGGGTATTTCACCGAGATTGTAGGTAGTCATTAAAATCATTCTCGCAACCCAAAAGAAAAGAATGTCGTAGCCGGTTTCAAGCACGGTGGTCGGGTGATAAATTGCGAGGTCGCTTGTTTTCCCAGGCTTGCCGTCCGTAGTTTTAACGGAGGACGGCCAGCCAAGGGTAGAAAAAGTCCAGAGACCAGAAGAAAACCAAGTATCCAAGGTATCCGGGTCTTGTTTCCAATTATCTCCACTCGGGGTTTCCGCGCCTACATATATTTCATCACCCTTATACCAAACAGGAATACGATGTCCGTACCAAATCTGGCGGGAAATACACCAATCCCTTAAATTTTCAATCCAGTGAAAGTATATTTTTTTAAAATGTTCGGGGATAATTTCAATCTGATTATTCTTAACAACTTTTCGCATCAACTCTTTAAGGGTTACTTCGTTATTTTCTTTCACGCCCTCAATTCTTGAGGGACCCATTTTAAATTTTTTGTTAACGTCAATAAACCACTGGAGTTTTATTTGGGGTTCAATTTTACCGCCGCCGCCACGATGATTTACGGCGACACGGTGAATATAATTTTTATCAACTTTAACAAGCAACCCTTTCTTATCTAATTTTTCCACAACCTTTTCCCGCGCTTCCTCTATTGGCATTTTCGCAAACTCACCGGCTACAGAAAGAAGTTTTCCGTCAAAATCAATTATTTGTTCTTTATCTAAATTATGTCGCTCCGCAATTTCAAAGTCGGTTGCATCATGCCAAGGAGTAATGGTCATCACTCCGCTGCCAAACTCCGGGTCAATTGCTTTATCTTTAATGACGGTGGTTTCTATCTTGCCATTAATCCACTCAGCTTCTAATTTCTGGCCATGTTTATAATCCTTGTATCGTTTGTCATCCGGATGCATTACCACGTATTTATCGCCGAACTTTGTTTCAGGGCGGGTCGTGCCGATAATAAAAGGACCATATTGGAAATAGTAGAATGGAATTTTTTCTTCAACCCATTCTATTTCATCATCAGAAATAGTTGTTTGAAGTTTCGGGTCCCAATTTACCAATCGCTTACCGCGGTAAATAAGACCATCATCATACATATTCTTGAAAGCAGTTTGGACGGCAATCCTGCGTTTTTCATCTAAAGTGAAAGCTTCCCGGCCCCAATCAAGGGAAGCACCCATTGCCCGGATTTGGTTTATAATCGTATCATGATTTTCCTTGGCGTACTTTTCAACGCGCTTCAAAAATTCTTCCCGACCGAGATCATGGCGAGTCTTGTTCTCTTTTCTATAAATTATATCTTCAACCTTGGATTGGGTAGCGATGGCGGCGTGATCAGTACCGGGAATCCAAAGAGTACGAAAACCCCGCATTCGACGATATCGGATTATAATGTCCTCAATCACAAGCATCATAGCATGCCCCATGTGAAGTTCTGCGGTAACATTTGGAGGTGGTAAAACCATAGAAAACGGCTCGGCATTCTCATTGGTAATCCCAGCTTTTATACAACCCTCGGGTGAAAAATATCCGGCCTCTTCCCAAGCCTTATATATTCCCTGCTCCTCTTCCTGATAATTAAAACGTTTGTCCATTGTTTTTTATAATATCAGGATAACTGCTTTTTATCAAAAAAACCCGCCTGATAAACAGGCGGGGGTAAA
>CAZJVK010000048.1:0-4045 GCA_964549725.1 uncultured Candidatus Saccharibacteria bacterium
TTACATCAAGCATTAAATCAACAAGAGACCCGGCAAGCGTTAAGAAAACTCCGGCAATAAAACTAAAAATAAAGCCAATCGCTCTTATTATCCAAGTAAGGGAATCTGCAATGCCTTTACCAACCCAAGTTGTTTGTGCGTAAGTGCTTAGGGGTATAAACGAAAGCAGTAAGACAAATAATGCAACGCCTAGAATTTTTTTATTATTAAGAAACCACTTCATCCCGTTAGAGATAGGGTGTGTTTACACACCCGTAAGATACAGTTTTAGTGTCGTCCCTTTTGTCTGATTTTATATTATTGTAATTCATAATTTTCAGTTTTCATTATCTCTAACGGGATGAACCCGGTGAAACTATGCTGCTAATTCTTTCGCTTTTCGTGCCGTTAGGCGCGGCAGCGAAGTTTCACTGGGCATCCCGATAGTATTAAATTTATGATTCCGTACATTTACCAAATTCATTTTCTAATTTTTCATGCCGCTCTTCCACTCTGGCTTTTATAGAGCTAACTTTATTTGGTAAGGTTTCAATATCATCTGCTAATTCGTAAACTTCATTTGAAAGAATCTGGAGTTTATATTGCTTACCTTCGGCAAGAGTTGAAGTGACGTGAGATATATCATAATCGTAGGCGGAGTTTATTTGAGAGCGCATTGTATCAATCTGATCGTCATAATTATCAATACCACTCTGAAGGTTATCTATAAGGATTTTATCGTCTTCCGCTAACTTCAGGGTTGTGGTAGCTTCAAAGAGTAACTGAGTTAATTCAGCGGTAGTCGTAGCAGTTTCTGCGCTTGCGAGCTTGTCTTCACACTGTTCAATTAAACCAAGAGTGATAACATTGTCTTCACTTATTCCATTGAGAATATCTATATCATTGTTATTCAGATTTTCCACCTCGGTTAAGGTACTGTTTGCCAGCTCTAACTGGTCTTCCGATCCTTCACTTTCCGACAAAACACCAAGAAGATTATTCATCGTTGACTCTAAGTTGTTTCTTGAATCTTCTATAAAACCAGCCGTAGTTGTCGCTACCCCATCAGACCCGGGTATATTTTTAACATCTTCAAAGTATTCCGCTTCTTCTTTACTTTCCTTCTCTAATCTATCCCATCCTTTTTCATTCAACGCCTCTTTAGCGTTTGACGCGGCTTTACTGCTGTAACAGGCCGCTTTAAGACCTTCATCTTCAAAATCTTCACAAGTTTCTTCTCCTGTGGTTTTAGTCATATTAGCCAGGCCCTTGGACAAAAACTCGCCTCCTTCTTTGAATAATCTGTTTATTCCCGCATTAATTATTGCTCCAAGATATTGCGAAAGTTGGTCGGCGCTTATTATCTTTTCAATAGGTGAATCAATCATTAGTTTTGTTATTGAGTCTGCGGCAACCTTTCCTGGGGTTACAGTTTCTGAGTTGGTGCATCTCCACTCTCCGGTCCCCGGCGTGTCTGTTTTTCCAACATACTCAATTCCAAGAGGAGTTTTTGTGTAAAATTCCGGCTTCCAATTTCTATCACCCACATTTTTATTACCTACAGATATTGAATCCCCTTGGTTGAAAAGAGGCGGTATATCAGTTGTAGCAACCCATTTGATGCACCTTTTTTGACCTAAAAATCCACTTCCAATCGTAGCTTCATACCTTGCCACATTCTCCTTGTCGCTAACCCTTCTCAAAAACTCTTGCTGAGTTAAAAGTTCAAGCCCGGCCGGATTATTTTGTGGTTTCAAAGTTTCTTGATAGGCAATCCACCCTCCATTTGTAAAATTATTCTTAAAAGCCGCAATATTTCCCACTACATCGTCTAAGGTACAGCTTACCTGATTTCGGAAAACTGGCTGAGTAAGCTGCATCTTCAGCTTGAATTGCATCGGACTGTAACAAAGCTCGCTATACCCAAGTTCTATAACGGTATCCCCAACCGCCGCGTCAAACGCGTCGCCCAATGTTCCTCCGAAGTCGCTTACAAATCTTGGTTCTCCCCCTCCCGATATCCACTCTATTATCTGATTTGTCATCGTATCCAGAAGCCGTTGTTTCAAGGTTTCAAAGATTGTGTCTATAATGAAGTCTACTATATCTCGCAAAAGCTGCGGAACATCCATATCAAGGTCTATTATTCCGAAAAGAGCGTGGGCTCTTAAAGGATATATTACCCCGCTTAAAATCATCAGAAACAAAAGTGATACAACGATAGTTTTTTTAAACATATTTTATTTGTCCGTTAATTCATTATACCTTTGTATCAAAATTAACTGAAGATCCTGACTTCTCTGAATTATGTCGGGCAGTTCCTGAAGAGCTAAATATGCCTTGGAAGGATCCGAATCGTAATCAACAACCGCTTTATAAACCGTAAACTTTTTCTGCCAAACATTTAATATAGCAAGATGAAACTCTTTCCATGCCGAAGGCGCTTCAATCTGAAGGAGATCATCCAAATAATTAGGCGCCGCTTTAATGAGTTTCTCAATAATGCTTGAATTATCTTCCTTAAAAAATTTTTCAATAGCCGTACCGGTATTTTCACCTTGAAGCTCTCCAAAATTATTCCACATTGCTTCATTCACCGCTTCCATATACGTTATTTGATTTTTTTCCGAGTTATCCGAAGAAACTTTTACATCTTCTTCTTTAAAAGTTGAATATATAAGACTTTGGGGAAGGTTTTTTTGAAGCTCCGCGAACACATCTTCCTCAGAAGGCAAAGAACCGTCAACGCTATTGTTTAACAGCTGCCTGACGTAAGAATCAGCCAGAGCTTCGGTAAGGTTCGTATTTTCTGTGAAATCCTCCTCTCTTATTTTCTCCTTTTCGGGCAGATTTAATTCTAAATTTTCGTTATCAGAACTTTTAAAACTAAGAGCCGGATTACCTTCTGACTTTTTAGAAGAAACCGCCAAAGATCTTTTTCCCGCGTCTCTTGGTATAATTATTAAAATACTAATTACTATTCCAGTCGCGAGAATTACCAATCCTAATTTTTTTCTCTTATTTACCATAAAAAGCTATTAAGTTATTATTATTATACACAATTTAGAGTAAAAATTTAATTAATAGTTTATGCCTTTCCTTAAAAAGAGTCTTAATTCTATTTCCGGTATTATAATTCTCACCTTCATTCTCGCTGTTTTGAGTTGTATTAACTTTATTTCCCCGGAAAATATTTTTTCCCATATCTTCTCTGCCGCCTTTGCTTTCTTAATTATGTTTATTGTTCCAGTTTTTGTGATAAAAATTGGGCTTAAAAAAGAACTTTCAAATTTTGGCTTTAGAACACCGGTTAATTTCAAGGAAGCGATAATTTTAACCATTTTCCTTTTTCTTTTTATAACCCCTTTTCTTTTTGTTTTTAGTAATCAGTTAGATTTTCAGAATTATTATCTCTCCGGCGGTCTCTCCTCGGCAAACTTCATATTTTTGGCTATTCTTCTGCCTCTTTTTTATTTTCTAGCCGAAGAATTCCTTTTTCGCGGTTTCTTCTTCTTCTCTCTTTTTAGGAAAATCGGAGTCCATAGTTTCTGGGTAGTAAGCCTTGTTTTTGTTTTGTTTCATTTAACCAAGCCCTTGCCGGAAATCCTCTTCTCGTTTTTTGTAAGCATTCTTTTTTGTTATCTTTCTTATCGAACAAAGTCGTTTTTACCTGCTTTCGTTGTCCACTTTTTAATGTCAGTTTTAATGAACGGACTGATTATTTTTACATAGTAGAACCCCAGCTAACTTTTTGATGTTTTCAACACTGAGATTTTGAGGGCGTATTTTAGGGTCAAATCCCATATCCTTAATTTTTTTAGAAACTACCTCTTTTTCCAAACTTATTGAGAGATTGTTCAAAATAGTTTTTCTTGGGTGCCGGAAAAGAATTTTAACTAATTGGTAGTATCCTTTGGGGATTTTGTTTTTTCGAGGCGCGATTTTTATCACCGCGCTGTCAACCTTAGGCACCGGATTAAAATCTTCTTTTGGAATCTGCTCAATTATTTTAACATCTCCCCAAACCTGAACGCTTGCTCCTAAAATATTCATATTAGGTGGTTTG
>CAZJVK010000049.1:0-3951 GCA_964549725.1 uncultured Candidatus Saccharibacteria bacterium
TAAGCAAAGCTTGTTCTCGGGGCACTCGGAAAAGATAGAAAATTTCATTTTCAATCTTTATCCTCGCTACCGAGAATAGAACTCTCCGACCAAGTTAATATCAAAATTTTCAATAGTGTCTTTTCCGGGTTCGCTAATGCATTTACCTTCCAATTTACCTTTATCAAGTTTCAACCAATCAGGTGTTTTATAATTTTTTAGACGGATTTCAAGGTCATCAAAAACTTGAATCGATCTTGACCGAGGACAAATAGTTATTGAATCCCCTGTTTTAACCCCATATGAAGAAATGGTAACCTTGTGGTTATTTACCATAATATGGCCATGGGAAATAAGTTGGCGGGCAATTCTCGGTGATTTAGCAAAACCAATGTAATAAACAACTCGATCTAATCGTTTTTCAAGGATAGAAATAATTTTTTGAGGGTCTCCGGTATTCTCCTTAAAAAGCTTGGCCATTTGCTTGTTGGTGAGACCATAAATAATAGCAATTTTCTGCTTTTCTTTCAACTGACGAGCATATTCGGAAGGACGCCGATGCCGTTCCTGACCATGCTGGCCAGGCGGGAAAGGCCGACGAATCATAACACACTTAGGTGAGCTGCATCGCTCCGCTTTGAGAAATAATTTTTCGCCTAAAGCTCTTTCCCTTTTTTCTTTTACGTATCGCATTATAAAAATTTAAGATTTAAGTAGGAGAAGGATTTAAACTCTGCGCAGTTTCTTGGGCCGCGGGCCATTATGCGGAATAGGGGTAATATCTTCAATGGCTTGAATGTCAAAACCGTGAGAAGCTAGGGTTTTTATAGCTGAATCTCTACCGGGACCAACACCTTTAACATATACTTCGACTTTTAGAGGATGAGTGTGAGAAAATTTCTCAGCAATGGCCTCGGCAACTTTGGAAGCGGCAAAGGGGGTAGCTTTCTTTGGTCCAGAAAAACCAAGCGAACCGGCTGACATCCAACTAATCACATTGCCATTTTCGTCAGTGATCGAGATATAGGTATTATTATAGGAAACCTTAATATATACCCGTCCTTTCTGAAGTTTTTTCTGTTTAGCGCTTTTGCTAACCCGTTTAATCTGTTTTTCCTCTACCCGCTTTTGTTCTTTAGCAACCTCTTCTTCTGATTTTTCAACAACTTGTTTTTTTCCCATGGTGTTAGTTAGGTAATTAGGATATTAGGTGATTAGTTTGTTATTACTTAAGACTCGCTTTTCGACGACCGCTAACAGCGGTTTTTCTAACGTTACCCCGACTGGTTCGGGAATTAGTTTTTGTACGTTGACCACGGACCGGTAAATTCCTAGAATGACGCTCACCTCGGTAACTACCGATGTCTTTTAAGCGTTTAATATTTTGTTTATGTCTTTGTTTTAGTTCACCCTCAATGGCGTAACTGCTATCAATAGCTTTCTGAATTTTATTAACCTCTTCAGAGGTTAAATCCTTAGTCTGCTTCTCTTCATTAATTTTAATCTTCTTTAAAATTTCAGAAGCACGGTATTGGCCAATTCCAAAAACGTGCGTAAGGGAAAACTTAATTTGTTTATTGTCGGGTATATTTATACCAGAAATTCTCATAAATTTGTTTAATTACCCTTGCCTTTGCTTATGCTTAGGGTTTTTACATATTACATAAACCCGCCCCTTTCGACGGACGGTTTTACAATCCTTACACATTTTTTTAACAGAAGATCGTACTTTCATCCCGTTAGAAACAAGGTGTGCCTTTTAGGCATACCTGCGGTATTTAAATTTGACCTTGTGTTTCTGTTTGATTTCATTAAGATAGTTTGCTTATAGCTTTTTGTCTGACTGTTTCTAACGGGATTCATGTATACCAGATTACTGGATTCTCGTTTATTAGTCAAGAAATAACTCTTCGCCGAATTTTCTACCACAAGGAAGGCGAGTAAAACAAATGCGAAGTATTTGTTTTGCGAGCCAACGCAGGGGCAGGCTTTGCCTAAAGTCTTCTTGTGATTCTCCCTCGCTCACTTGTTTCATTTGGCATCTCAATTTTAACCCGGTCACCAGCTACAACCCGAATTCGATATTTTTTCATCTTACCGGCTAAATAAGCGAGAATCTCTCGGTTCTGGCTTTTAAGTTCAACCCGAAATTGAAGACTGGGCAGTGTTTCTAACACTTGCCCTTCAATAATTACAATATTTTTGTTTTTTGGCATATCTAATTTGTTCTTATTAAAATTAATTAGTCCTTTTTTATTTTACCTCAATATTCACTTTCTTGGGATTCTCGGGAACGTTATTCACCCAAAATGGCTGGAGGGAAATGCGAGCTTGTTTCAAACCGGGGATTGAAAAAATAATCGGTCTAATCATGGATTCGGTTTGGCCGATGAGTTGAGCTCTGAGATTATTTTCATTAATGGTAGGTCTGAGCGCAAAAGACCCCTCGGTATTAAATATCATCTGGCCTTCTTCCCAATCAATTTGAGGGTCAGAATATGTAAACTCACTTTTTATAATATGGTAGTCAAAATCAACTGAGGATGCGTTTTTTTGAGCAAGAACATCCTTTAATATTTTTTCTTTAAAAACAAAAGTTCTCATTTTGGCTTCGGCAAAAATCCCAAATTGACCGGTTTCATCCACTTGCTCTTGAACCTCCATCTTAGTAATTTCAAACTGGCGGGCTCCTTCAATAACTTCGAAATCATCAGAATGGACTATCATAATCTGGCTTTCCAAGGCAGATTGGAGTGAGTTCTTTATCTCTTCCCCAGCTTTTTGAATATCTTCTTCGGTAGGAACGCGGGCGACACCGGAATATCCGCCCTCCATAACGCTAGCCGGATAGGCGTAGAAACCGCGATAACGGTCAGTAAGGCTATTTTCTTCAAAGGCGGGGATGGTCCATTTCTTCTCGGGGTCAGGATTTATATTGTACTCCTCCCCCGTTTTGTCGGCGGTTACCGAAACTTTAATTCTTGAGGGAAATATTTTACCTTCAACTATTTCAGCTCCGGGCACGGTAGTTCGTTCGTCAAGCCGAAAAATTTTACCGGAAGGAGAAGAAAATCGGGTGGTGGCAACTAAAACTTGAGGCGAAGAAGAGAATTCATTATATACATATATATCACCAATGGCTTCTTTTTCAATGTTTTCCACACCGGAGGCTGGGAATTTCATTTCCATATTTTTAACAGCAACAAGCGTTTCGCCCGGAAGAACAAAAATTCCCTCGCCTTCAGGAACAACCGCTTCAAAAACGGCAGTGCTCATTTTTATGGTTTCATTGAAAGAAAACGGAATTTCTTTAAGAGCAATTTCAATATTAGCTTCGGGAAGAATTTTAACGGCAAAAAATCCAGATACAACAAGAACTAAAACAACACCGGCAACAACTAAAACCTGTCTTTTCTTATTGACCGGCTCTTTTACCTTTTGCTCCTGTTTACTTTCTATTTTACTCTTTTTCTTTGGAATACTGAAAAAGTCCCGAGCTTCATCTTGCTTTTCCTGGGAAAGTTCGGGAAAGGGTTCTTTCTCTTCATGCTCTAAAAATTCTCTCTTAGAAATATCCCTTACTTTTCGCTTTTTACCGCGGGGAATGATGTCGGAGATAAAACGTTCTTCTCTGTTAAAAATAGGATTAATGGTTGGTAGGCCGGAACGTTCAGCAAGCTCTTCAATATGCGGGTCAACCGACTCAATAAGAATCTTCTTTTCGGCAAGAATCGCTTCTCGTTTTATGGTATAGAAATCATCAAGCGAGGAGCCTAAAACAGAATCTTCAGGAATATGGAAAATAATTTCATCATCCTTAAGCTTAGTAAGTTTCTTTACAATTTTTTCAACGCCGTCTTCGGCTTTTAAAAATACTTTGCGATGTTTCATTATTTCATTGTTTTATTTATGAATGCGGGACAAGCCATTTTGACCGTCTTTTTAACATTCTATTTAGATTTTCATAATGAT
>CAZJVK010000050.1:0-3891 GCA_964549725.1 uncultured Candidatus Saccharibacteria bacterium
TTTAGCAGAACAGAAAGCTTTTGAAGCAGGGGAAAAACTTAATATTTAGAATGGAGTACAATTTCAAGGAGATTGAAAAAAAATGGCAAAAATGTTGGTATAGCGACAAAATTTATGAACCGGATTTAGATAATCCGGACAAACCTTTTTATAACCTAATGATGTTCCCATACCCCTCCGCGGAAGGGCTTCATGTTGGGAATATGTATGCTTTTACCGGATCGGATATCTACGGCCGATTTAAACGAATGCAGGGTTATAATGTTTTTGAACCAATCGGCTTGGATGGGTTTGGAATACATTCAGAAAACTACGCCCTGAAAATTGACGCCCACCCCATGGAACAAGCTAAAAAATCAGAGAAGGGTTTCTATGAACAACTAAAGATGATTGGCAATGGGTTTGCTTGGAATGAGCGGTTAGAGACATATGACCCTGAATACTATAAATGGACCCAATGGATATTCAAACAGATGTTTGATCATGGATTAGCATATCAGAAAGAGTCACCTGTTAATTGGTGTCCGAGTTGTAAGACAGTTTTAGCTGACGAGCAAGTAATTGCGGGAAAGTGTGAACGGTGCGGAGCGACAATTGAGCAGAAAAAGTTGGCTCAGTGGTTTTTTAAAATAACCGAGTACGCCGATAAGCTCTTGGATAAATTAAAAAATATTGATTGGTCGGAGAAAATTAAAATCGCTCAGCGAAACTGGATAGGCCGATCGGAAGGAGTTTTAATTAGATTTAAAATTCAGGATTTAAAGTTTAAAGATAACTACATTGAAGTATTTACTACAAGACCCGATACATTATACGGCGCCACATATATAGTCCTATCCCCGGAACATCCTTTAATTGAGCGACTGCTCAAGGATAATAAATCAGAAATTAAGAACGGAAAGGAAATAGAAGAATATATAAAACAAGCGCGAAGTAAAACCGAACAAGAACGAATCACTGAAGAGAAAGGAAAAACCGGAGTAAGAATAGAAGGAGTAATGGCAATAAACCCGGCTAATAAAAAGAATATTCCGATATATATCGCCGATTACGTTCTCTCAACATACGGCACTGGAGCGATTATGGCCGTCCCGGCTCATGACCAGCGAGACTATGAGTTTGCTAAAAAATATGATATTCCAATAATTGAGGTTATCAAACCAAATAAGGAAAACGAGGAGAAACCATATGAAGGTGAGGGGGAACTTATTAATTCTGAAGAGTTTAATGGAATAAGCTCGGAAGAAGCCAAAGAAAAAATAACCAAAAGGGTTGGGGGGGAAATGAAAACCAACTACCATATTCGGGATTGGCTTGTTTCCCGACAGAGATACTGGGGAATGCCCATACCGCTTGTTTTTTGTGAAAAATGCGCGGAACAAATTAGGAATAACGAATCGGGAATTAAGGAAAAATTAAACAAAGGGGAACTGGAAAATCCTGGCTGGTTCGCCGTGCCGGACAATGAATTACCGGTTGAGCTTCCGTATATAAAAAAGTTTCGTCCTACCGGGACCGAAAAATCTCCTCTTGCTACGGTGCAATCGTTTTATAAAACTACTTGCCCGAAGTGCGGCGGGGAAGCAATAAGAGAAACTGACGTTTCAGATACTTTTTTGGATTCTTCTTGGTACTACTTTCGGTATATCGGCCTGGATAATAAAAAAGAGGCATTGGATAAAAACAGAATTAAAACCTGGCTGCCGGTTAATATGTATATTGGCGGAGCAGAACACGCCGTTCTTCATCTTCTATATACAAGATTTATAACCAAAGCGTTTTATGATTGGGGACTTATTGATTTCGATGAACCATTTATCAAATTCCGGGCTCATGGACTTATTATCAAAGAAGGGGCAAAGATGAGCAAGTCAAAAGGTAATGTGGTTAATCCGGATAAATACATAGAAAAATACGGAGTGGATGTTTTGAGAATGTATCTTATGTTCCTGGCGCCATTTGAGGATGGAGGCGATTTTCGGGATTCCGGCACAAAAGGAATCACCCGGTTTTTAGACAAAGTTTGGAATTTCTATCAAGGAAGTGTTTTTGATAAGGAAGATGGCGAGGAAGTAAAAAAGATTCTCCACCAGACAATTAAAAAAGTAACTGAGGATATTGAGAATTTAAAGTACAATACGGTGATAAGCGGGCTTATGACCCTCCTCAATAAAATGGAGAAAAGCGGCGCATCCCAGGAAACGGTTGAGATATTTTTAAAACTTCTCGCTCCATTTGCTCCGCATATCACCGAAGATATCTGGCATAAACTCGGTAACGAAGATTCAATTCATATAAGTAAATGGCCGGAGTTTGATTTGGAAATTACTAAAGAGAAAAAATTTGATTTGGTAATTCAAATAAACGGAAAGATTCGAGATACAATACCTACCAATAAAGGAATTACAAAAGAAAAGGCCAGGGAATTAGCCCTGACATCAAAAAAGATTGAGAATTATATTAACGAGAGTGAAGTAAAAAAGGTAATTTTTGTTGAGGATAAACTTATTAACTTTGTGGTTTACAAGGGAAACAAATAAACACAAATAGGAAACTAATTTACACGAATAATATATAATGCATTATAAGTACATTGGCCTATTAGTTCTCTTTCTTCTCTCGGCGACGATATATACCGTAGCCGAACTTTTGGAGACTGGCAAAATTGTTCTGGGAGCGATTCACTAATTACATACGTTCGGTAAGAATAAGAATTCTTTCAAATTTCTTACCATCCCTTAATATTTTCATTACTACTTTATCGCCGGTTCGTGAATTAGAGAGATAATCCTGAATGTTCTTGTCCGAAGTTATTTTGTCACCGTTCCACTCAAGGATAATATCCTTTTCTTTGATTCCGGCTTTATCTGCCGGGCTTTTTTCAACTACCGCAGTATCAAAGGAATGGCCTTTTATAACCAAAGCTCCGTACTTCACGGGTAGATTAAGCTTCTTGCTCACATCCTCATTTATAGTAAGATACCGAATTCCAAGGAAAGACCGCGTGATTCGGCCATGTTTTTTAAACTCGCCTAAATCCCGTTTCACGATATTTATCGGCAAAGCAAAACCAATGTTTTCAAGTCCGGCAACCGTAGCAACGCTAATACCAATGGCACGACCGGAAAGGTTAATTAAAGGACCGCCGGAATTACCCGGATTAATAGCGGCGTCAGTTTGAATTAAACCTCTCATCTCGGACGGTTTAGTGTTCTTTTCAATCTGAGCGGTTATAGAACGAGAAAGACCGGAAATAATACCGGCCGAAACAGTATTTTTTAAAAAGCCGAGAACGTTGCCGAGAGCAAGAACTGTTTCGCCAAGTTTTACTTTATTAGAATCGCCAAGCGGAATCACGGGAAGATTTTTACCGGTAGGATTAAACTGAAGAATAGCAAGATCATCCAATGGGTCTCGGGCAATAAGCTCCGCTTTAAACTTTTCCCCTGATCCAAGAGTGATAAAACATTGAATATCTTTACCGGAAACCACATGCCTGTTAGTTAATACAATGCCTTTTTCTTCAATAATAAATCCAGAACCGCCATTTATAAAATCTTGGCTATTATCCGCTTTCTCAAGAGAGAAATTATTAGAACTGGATTTTTTAGTCTTGTCTTTTTCTGACACGGCAATAGAAACCACAGCCGGCATTGCCTTTTCAATGACTTTTATTACTCTTTGTTCTTTGTTTTTAAAAATTCTCATGTTGTAAGTTAGGAGATTAGCTATAAGTTATTGGCTATTAGCTATCTTTATTGTATCAGAAATGAGAGGAAATGTTGTATGGTTAAGCACGCTTAAGTCAATTGATGGGTGTTCAACACCCATCAATTGTTATTTAAACAACATTGGGGTGTTCAACACCCCCAGATTGGTTTTTACGTTGGA
>CAZJVK010000051.1:0-3873 GCA_964549725.1 uncultured Candidatus Saccharibacteria bacterium
GAAATTGCAAGCTTTGCTTATAAATTTAAACAATACTAATATGATATTCAAAAAACTTTTAGGCTTGGATTTAGGTACTGATTCTACCCAAATCTATCTTAAAAAGAAGGGGATTGTTGTTAACGAACCTTCTATTATAGCTTTTAATAATAGAACCAATCGAGCCGTGGCTATCGGTCATCGGGCAAGAGATATGGTTTCCCGGACTCCGTCTCATATAACTGCCATAAGTCCCATTGCTAACGGCGTAATTGCCGACTTTGATATGACAAAGGAGATGATTCGCAGTTTTCTAAAAAATGAAAATTTACCCTGGTCTTTTTTTACCGATATCATCGTCGCTATTCCCACTAATTTAACTGAAGTTGAGCGAAAATCCGTTATTGACCTCCTGAAAGAAACCGGGGCTAACAATGTATATCTTCTTGAACAACCTTTAGCGGCGGCTTTTTCAAGCTATCTTGATATTTTTGAACCAACCGCCCATTTAATTGTTGATATTGGAGCCGGAACAACGGATATGGCCGTTATCTCTATGAACGGGATTGTAGTTTCAAAGCGTTTGAAAATTGCCGGTAATTATTTTGATAATGAAATTATAAAAGGAGTTAAAGATGAATTAAAGCTCGTAATTGGTAAACCGACAGCTGAAGAAATTAAACTTGGTGTTGGAACTGCTATACCTCAATCTGAAAAATTTGAGATTACTATTCGGGGTCGAGATGTTTCAAGTGGTTTACCAAGAGAGGTAAAAATAAAAGATACCACGGTTCGTTCTTGGCTTACCCAACCTTTGAAAGAAATCATTAATACCTTAAAAGATTTAATTGAAATTACTCCGCCGGAGCTCGTTGGTGATATTTATAAGAACGGTATCTACATTTGTGGCGGCGGCAGTATGCTTCGGGGAATCGGGGAGCTTTTAAAGAAAGAAATTGAGGTTGAAATATACACTATAGACGAACCATTGACGAGCGTGGCTCGAGGTTCCGGAATTATCACTGAAAAATTTGATGAATACTCCCACCTTCTAACCGACGCCTCTTTAAAGGTAATTGAAGCTTGATACTATTTATTAGTTTGATTAATTCATTATGAAATCTTTAAAGGAGATTATTATTTTAATCCTTATTGTTGCGATTTTTATTGTCGTTATTTTCTTTCGCGGCGCCTTTAATAATATTTACCAGAAAACTAAGGTGTCTTTAAGTGGTTCTGATAGTAAAGTTATTAGTTCTAACGACTATAATCAACTTCTCCGTGAAAACCAGAGGTTGAAATTTGAACTTGAAAAATATCAGGCGGAGGCCGAAGAAAAAGTTAAGGAAGGTGTAATAGCTAAGGTGTATTCTCGTTATCCTTTTAATGACAAAGAAAGAATAATTATAAATCTTGGCAAAGAAGATAATATTAAACTTAACGCTCCGGTTCTAACTAAAGATGGTTTTCTACTCGGTAAGGTGGTAGTTGTTCGGAGTAATCAGTCTGAAATAGAAACCATCTTTGATGTGGAATGGAAATCAAGCGTGGCTGTAAAAGAAATTGAAAATAAAGCAGTTATGGAAGGTGGCCAACCTCCAAAATTAAAACTTCTTTCCAAAGAAGCCGAGATTAATGAAGGCGATTCAGTTTTTAACATTACTCCCGATTTTCCGTATCAGAAATTAATTGGAGAGGTAAAAGAGATAAAAGATATTACCGATGAAATCTGGCGTACTGCATCAGTTAAAGTGCCGTATAATCTTGATGAGATAAATGAAGTTGTTGTTTTTGTTAATTGGCAGACATGAAATTTCTAACTAAAGCTCTAATTTTTCTATTAGTCTTTGTTTTTTTACTTTGGTTTCAGAGTAATCATTTTCTTAGAATAGGCGGAATCATTCCTAACCTTATTCTAATCGGTTTTCTGGTTTTGGCTTTTTGTTTTCCCGAAAAAAGTAATATGAAGTTGTTAGTTTTTGTTGGACTTGGTATTACCGCCTTATCATTCCTTTGGTTTTCCTTTTGGATTTGGGGTATCATTCTTGCCGCTGTTTTTGGAATTATTACTAATCTTTTAAAACGAAATCTCACCGGCGGCATTTTTGTTGATTTTCTTATCTCTATGGTTATTGCTACTTTCCTTTTTTACATTATTTTAGCCATTGTCGGCGCAAGTTTTCTAATTTGGCCTATGATTTTAGGGGAATTAATATATAATCTTATCTTAGGTGAATTAGCGTTGTTTGTAATTTCATTCCAAAAGTCGTCCCGATATTTTACAGAACAAAATATCGAGGATCCTCGATTTCATTAGAAATCGGGACAACCATAAAATAATGAAATCACGCCATAAAAATAATCTAAATCTTGAGGACATTTTAACCGACAAGTCGGTTGAAGATAATCTAATAGAAATTCCTCTTACTTCCAGGGTTTTTCGAATTTTCTTTGGTGTAATTTTAGTTGTTGCTCTTGTTATTTTTATCCAGTTTGTAAATATAAGCTTAGTTAATCATTCTATATATAAACGAAGCGCTTTTGCCAATATTGCGCAAGCTAGAATAGAATCAGCGCCTCGAGGACTTATTAAAGACCGTTTTGGCGAAGTGATTGTTAGTAATAAACCTTCCTTTCAAGTCTTTTTTACTCCCTATAACTTTCCTGGGGAAACTACTGAAAGAGAAAAATTATTTGCGAAAATTGATGAAATTCTTGGCATTAACAAGGAAGAACTTCTTCAAAGAGTTAAGGAATATGACTGGCGATTAGGTAACCTTCTTTTACAAAAGGATATTTCCCATGATGAACTTATCGCCCTAACCTCGGAAGATATTCCTGGTATTAAAATTGAACCCGGCTTCTCTAGAATTCCCAAAGATTCCAAAGCTTTTAGTCACCTTATTGGTTACGTAGGTTTGGTTAATAAAGAAGAGCTTAAAAGGAATCCCGACCTTGTTTTTAAAAATGAGATAGGCAAGGCTGGTCTTGAATCTCAATACGATGAAAAGCTTCGGGGTCAAAACGGCAAAGAGCTCGCTTTTATGAATGCCCAGATGGAAATAAAGGATAAACGTATTGTCACCGAACCTAAAATTGGCGAAAATTTAAATCTCTTTATAGACGCCGGTCTTCAAGAATATTTTTATAATCGCCTTTTAAAACAAATTGAAGACCTGGGTGTCAACAGTGGCGCTGGAGTGGCTATTAATCCTCAAAATGGAGAAGTTCTCGCCTTAGTCAGCATTCCCAGTTTTGAGGTAAATCAACTAACCAAGTATCTTGACCAGCCCGATCACCCCCTTTTTAATCGGGTTGTTAAAGGTCTTTATAGTCCCGGTTCAACCATAAAACCTTTGGTTGCCACCGCTGCCTTGGAAGAAGGTATCATTAGTCCAGATAAGAGTTTTTTTTCGCCTGGTTATCTTAGAATTCCCAATCCGTATAACCCGGATAATCCCACAATTCTCAAAGACTGGAAGCCTCATGGCTGGGTAAATATTTATTCTGCTTTGGCTTGTTCCTGCAATGTCTATTTTTATATTGTAGGCGGTGGTTATGGAGATCAGCCCGGATTGGGAATAAATCGCTTGTATAAATGGTGGCAAAAGTTTAATCTTAATGAGAAAACTGGTATTGACCTGCCTGATGAAAAAACTGGTTTTCTGCCTACACCTGATTGGAAAAAGAAGGAAACTGGTAAACCATGGCTTGTCGGAGACACGTATAATGTAAGTATTGGCCAGGGCGGACTTCTCGTTACACCCTTAGAGCTTATAAATTACATATCAGTTATTGCCAATGGTGGCAAAGTATACAAATTTCGTCTTGCAAAAAATCAAGAATCCCCAATTCTTATAAAAAACATTAATTCCGAGATTAAAAATTCTCTTC
>CAZJVK010000052.1:0-3804 GCA_964549725.1 uncultured Candidatus Saccharibacteria bacterium
AAAGGAGCCAAGAACCTTTCAAAATGACCTATTTCTAGGTCATTTTTGTTTTAGGTGATATAATGAAAATATGAACAAAGATAAATTACTTCAATTTTTACTTGAAGCTAGAACTAAAACGTATGCTGGGCTATAGGTAAATTTCAATTAACTCGCGATTTCAAAGATTTTCTTAACTAATTCTTTGCGCGCATAAAAAGCACGGGTAATAGGACGACGTTTGCCGGTCCGAAGATTTATGCCACCAGTTCCTTTTGTCCGCGCTTGAATCCATTTTCCATCTTTCCCGGTAAGAGCATTAAAACCTTTCTTAATTAACTTATTACGGATAAAGTCGTAGTCTGTTTTGATTTCTTTTATCAGGTCATCATCCTCGGCAAAATCTAAACTGGCTACACTTATTAACTCTGCGGTTTTTGAATTCTTGCCATTCCATTTTACGGCACAAAAAATAATGGTTTTTAATTTTGCCCAGGTATGACTCTCAAAAAATGAATACATTTTCAACTCCTTGGGATTAATCATTGTTATTGCCATTGTTTCTTTTGGTACAAGTTCATTATTTACATAATGAAAAGCAACTGATTTAAGTTCGTAAGTAAGCCCATTGGGAGCTTTTGATACATTATTTTGTAGACCCGCAAGACGCTCTAAAACAAGACCTTTCCAGCCTTTATTTTGTTTACCGTTTTTAAATGAATGTATGTCAAATTGAGGAGCTAACTGAGCTAAATCTTTACCGATATATTTTTTTAAATTTTTGATTGCAGTTACCCTAGTTACAATTTTCATATCTATTTAACAATCTTATTCTTCAGATTATTACACAATTCCTTAAATCTTTTAATAGACAAATCTAGGAATTTTGGTTCCGTATCAATGCCGATAAATTTTCTGCCATAGAGATACGCCGCCATACCCGTCGTGGAACTTCCTGTAAATGGATCAACAACTAAATCGCCTTTATTTGTACTAGCAAGCACTATTCTTTTTAATAAATCTTCGGGCTTTTGCGTAGGATGTTTTCCGAATTTCTTTTCCACCGGGCGGGGAGTACCCATAGACCAGACGGAGCGCATTTGAAGTCCCGGTTTTTTAAGTTTATCTTCCGGCCAATTGCCATTTTTCATCAAGTCGTAGTGAAATGTATGTTTTGCCTTTTTCTCTTTCCTGGCCCAAATTAAAGTTTCGTGACTGGCCGTGAAATAACGACAGCTTAAATTAGGTGATGCATTCGGCTTA
Organism: uncultured Candidatus Saccharibacteria bacterium; assembly: GCA_964549725.1. Classification (GTDB taxonomy): domain Bacteria; phylum Patescibacteriota; class Minisyncoccia; order UBA6257; family GWB1-50-10; genus DATGCT01. The sequence continues at coordinate 1,243 of CAZJVK010000052.1, forward strand.
AACCACGCAACATCGTTTAAGATATTATAACCAAGAGCCTGTAGAGCATGACCGCATTGATAAATTGAGTGATAGGTACCACTGACCCAAAGTGTCCCATGAGGTTTTAGAACTCTTCGACACGCTTTTATCCATTTATAATGGAAATTATAATCGTCTTCAAATCCCTTACTCTTGTCCCAATTTCCTTTATTAACACTTACCATTCTTCCAGCATGAACCGTAAATCCACCATTTGAGAGATTGTACGGAGGGTCGGCAAAAATCATATCTACAGAATTTTCAGGAAGTGAAGCGAGGACATTTAAACAGTTTGCTTGGTATAATCTAAATCCCGGTTTTTCATAGTATGGCTTTTGTAATGATTTTGCCTTTGTTATTTGGTTTTGTGTTTTAGTGGACGAGCTTAGGGTTATTTCTTCTTGTGAGCTTTTAATCACATCAATAACTATTCCCTGTATATTTAAATTGTCTTCTTTTTCTAATTTTATAGGTCTGTAATTTTTATTGGCAGGGTAGAGTATTATTCCTTCTTTTCCTTTATAAAACTTTTTAAGAGTTGTTTCTCCGTTCAGTAATGCTATTACCTTATCCCCATTATTTACTTCATCCGTTTCTCTTACAAGAACAATGTCTCCATCATTTATATTCTCATCAATCATGCTGTTACCAACAACACGAAGCGCAAATACTTTTTTCGATGAAGAAATTAATGACTTCGGGATTGAAATGATTTCTTTATGGTTATACGTTTCTACTGGTTGTCCCGCTGTAATTTCCCCCAAAAGAGTTATTTGAATCATGGGATTTAAAGAAAGAATTTCTATACCCCGTGGCTGGTTTTCCTGGCGCCTTAAGTAACCTTTTTTCTTCAGATTCTCCAAATGCTCATGAACCGTAGAAACAGAAGAAACCCCAAGGTGGTCCGCCATCTCCTCAATGGTAGGGGAGTAATCATTCTTCTTTGTGTAGGATTTTATAAAATCAAAAACCTGTTTCTGTCTTTTTGTAAGCATGTTTTGTTTTCGGTTTATTTTCGGTTATAATATTAGTATACCATAAAGTATTAATTAAAAATCCTGGCCAGTTGTGGATAAATTAAAAGGTCGGAAAAACAAAAAATAAAAATAAATCAATGACCAGAAAAAGAACTGCCGATCCGGAAAAAATAAAAAGGGTACTTAAAAAAAGAGGGTATAAGGGTGGTGAACCCCCGAAGGGATACGATACTCACCATATAAAACCTCTTTCGGAAGGTGGTAAAGATACTCCTAGTAATATTATTGTTATCAAGAGGAGCAAGCACCAACAGATTCATAAAAACCGGAGAGCTAGAGGAGAGGAATAAAAAAACTCCTTGGTTTATTATGATTCGTAGAAAAAGCGTCAGGAACCTTTTAGGATGATATAAATAGGTCATTTTTGTTTTGGGTAGTATAATGGAGATATGAACAAAGATAAATTACTTCAATTTTTACTTGAAGCTAGAACTAAAACATATGCCGGCGATAGGGGAGAAGTTAAGCCGGCTATTCCCTCAACCCGGGCCGGTATGTCGGTGTTCCCGATAACGGAAGTGGAGATGATGGCGATTTTGGAGAGAAAATTGAGAACCTTCACGGCGAATTGAAAGAGCTAACCGATGGAGCCCATAAGCTCGAAAGCAAAATTTTTGAGAATTTGAAAAGAATCAATTATTGATATGGCTAAATTCAATTTTAAAGACGAAAAGGATTTTGAAAAGGTAAGCGCTGACGCTGAAGCGTTTTATACTACTATCGGCGAGGTCCGATGTCCGTATTTCGGGGAGAAAATTGCTTTCAATACGACTGGCTTCAAGCATCTGAAATTTAAATCAGATAAGGTTGCGCGATCGCGTTCCGAACAATATGTGCGGCTCAAATTGTTAAATCTTGCCCCGCAAGTTTTAACATTATCTCAAACCGTGCAAGGAATCTGGAAAACGAAACACTTTGAACGAATCCGTGTTCATAGCCGCACCGACACCATACTCAAACCGGTTTCGTATTATGAATTCATCGCGGTTTTGGAGAATGTGCGAGTAAAAGTTATTGTTAAACAAGTTGATGGCGGTCAGAAATTCTTTTGGAGTATTATCCCATATTGGAAAATTGATTCGGTAAACAGTCGGCGGATTTTACATGGCGGTAAACCAGAACATGACTAAACTAAAAAACGCCGCGTGGGGCGGTGTTCTTTAGTGGCGCTTGGTTACAGCTTGGATAGCCGTGACAGGGCGGACCCTCCAAGCACCATAGTCAATATAGCATATCAAAAGACTAAAAGTCAATTCACTGTGGATAACTCAAAATATGGCAAAAATAGGGCGAAAAATTACAAAAGAAGAGTTGGTCGAAAAAATCGGAGCGGAAAACCTCTCGCTGGTTTTGAATAATGTGTATTGCGTCGAATGCGGGCCGACAATTATGACTGACTACGGTGAAAATATCATTATAGAACAAAGCGGAGATACCATTCTGCGCGGCAAATGTAAAAAATGCGGCGGCGCAGTCGCGCGCCTGATTGAAACTGTGTGAAAAA
>CAZJVK010000053.1:0-3681 GCA_964549725.1 uncultured Candidatus Saccharibacteria bacterium
TGGATATGCTATAATTAGGTTTGACAATTGATATCAATATACTAATATATCCCTTGTGCGTCCGTTGTGCCCTGCCAGAATTTACATACATATATGAATATAGACGACTCACCCCTTCCCTTACGAGGAATATTCAAAACCAGCCAGTTTTGGCTTGCTGTTTTTGTAGTTCTCCTTCTCGTTATAAGCGGTATCTTTTTAGGAGCGTATAAGAAACTTTTCCCGTATAAAAATCTGACGGAATGGAGCTCTGGCGGCCCGGTTGAAAATTCCTCCGACGAATACCCGACCGGCACCACTCTTGACCTCGGTTCTCTTTCCTCCATCCCCAGATATTTTATTTTCCAAGAGGAAGGTGAACCTTCTTTTATATATACTAATGAAGCTTTAGCTGTTGGAATTTCTTATCCGTACTCAAATGTGATTCCTATCCGGCATGGTCTTAAAAAATACAAAGTGAGAAAAGGCGATACTCTTTCCGGGATTGCCGCTCAGTTTGGAGTTACCTTGGAGACTATGAAATATGCCAACCTTGATTTTGGTTCGGTTATTTCCCCCGGTGACGAACTGATAATTCTCCCAGTCTCCGGAATTTTATATAAAGTAGAAACAGGTGATACCTTGGAAACCGTTGCCGCCAAGTATCGCGTTAATCCCGAACTTGTCAGAAAATATAATCCTGAATACCAAAAACTCTTTGATTCCGACGGTCAAATGGCCATTCTTCCATACGCTAAACCGCTTAATAAGTGGTCATATACTCGTTTATACAGCAAAAACCTTCCTAACCTTGATAGTTACTTTGCTCTTCCGGCCCGCGGTTGGAACTGGGGTGAACTTCATTATTATAATGCCGTTGATATTGCCGCCGATTGCGGCACTCCCATTTTTGCCTCAGCTGAAGGAATTATTGAGGAAGAATCGGGGGATAATCGTTGGAATAACGGATATGGGAATTACATTCTTATAAAACATCAAAATGGCACCGAAACAAAATATGCCCACACTTTGAAAAACTTTGTTTCCGAAGGCGACTATGTCCTTCAAGGTGAAGAAATCGCTCTTATCGGCAACACAGGAAATACAGATGGTCCAACCGGCTGTCATCTTCACTTTGAAGTGCATGGCGCCCAAAATCCTTTCGCAATGAAGTAATTTTAAAACCGTTCGGCAAAATGTTTGTAATTTGTTACAATAAAGTTAGAACTTTTAAAAATTAAAAAGAGAAAGGAGGTTATCATGAGAGACGTTAAAGTTGGAGCTTTGTCGGTACACAAAGCAGGAGAATTAATGGATAAAAATTTCCTTGGTATTGAGCGGGCTAAATGGCGTTTTGGAAAAGATGTGTTTGTTGAAGATGAAAAAGAACTCTCTGAAATGGTATTTTCGAAAAACTTTTTAGAGAGGCATAAAAACACTCATATCTTAGCGGCTATTCCCTCACTTTCAATTAATGATATTCGGGATAAGCTTAGCAAACTTGATGTTCAAAACAAAGCTGGTCGTAAGGTTGAGTTATTTAATTCCGATTATGAATATTTCCGATATCATAATGGGAGAGAATTTACGAAACGCCGCGGCGAAGCAAGCTGGCAGCTTGTCCGAAAAACCAAACTGCCGGATTCTCAGTCCAAAACCTGGGAAGAACAGAAAGCGGTGCTTTCTGCCGGCCAGTATATTCCGGACGCTCGGGTAATGATTTATATAACCATCGCTTATTACCTGGAAAGAAAAATCAAGCTGTTCAAAGATTGTTTTATTCGAACCGCTGATACTTACACTTCTCGCGATTCATCTCAAGTCGTTGTTAAGAATCTCGCGAATGATAATGGCTTAGCTCTGCTTTGCTGGAATAATCTTATCCATATTTCTGACCTTGGTTGCGCTGTCGCTCAAGAACTAGGGTGATTGTAAGTTTTTAAGAATTTTAAAACCCGTCTATTATCAGACGGGTTTTTTTAAATAAAAAAGCGGCAGTTTTAAGCTATATTGCCGCATACATAATCACATTGAGCGCTTTTCGAAATAACGCAGACCATTTTGGTCTGGCTTTTCCGCCTCGACAAAATCGTCAAAAATCTCAGGGATAATAGTTTTGACCTTTTCAAGCAGGTCGCCCATCACTTTGCGAATTTCCCAATGGGCAGTCTCTTGAGTCCGCATAGTAAATATATGCCGCCACTCTCTAAAATTAGCTGAGATTACAATCTGAGATTTAGTGCCTATTGGTAAAACTTGCCGAGCATCCTGCGGTAGCCAGCCGGCTTTTCTTAAAGCGCGGTAGAAACTTTCATATTCAGCAAACATTTCAGAGATAGACATTATTCTGCCGTCCTCAAGGGCAATTTTCTCATTTTCGTCCCTGTGAGGCGGAACTACACACTTAAGTTGAAAGTTTTCCAAATCCGGACCTTTTCCCTCTTTTGCGTAATCCACATATCGGGTTGATTCTTGAGAAATTGCGGTAAGGCGATGGCGAACTTGCTCATGCGTGAAACCACGAGAAATATTATTGAATTGCACAGTCATATTGCTGTGCTCAATAACGCTTTCATGACCGCGTTTGAGTATCATTCGCACAAAATTCGCGGCTGATTCCGTTGTGATTTCCTTTTTCTCGGATTGATAACAGGTTCTGCCGGCTCTCTCAATTCTTAACAACTGCGCCTGTAGTTCTTTTTCGGGTGTTAAGATAACAAAACTACCTAAATTTTTTAGTATTTGCATTTTTTTCTCTCTTTTCTTTTAATTAATGAACTATTCTGAAAGTACCACTAGGGCAAGTTTTGCTTACACTAGCAAATGAGGGGAAAATAGAAAACTTGTTTTTCTATTTTTCGCGAATGCCGCTAGGGCAAGCTTTGCTTACACTTCTTACAAAGCGCCGAAGCCGGGTTGGCCTCTAAAACATCTTCAGAGATTTCCTCGCCGCATTTATCACAAACTCCATAAGCGTTCTCTTCTATTTTTTTCAGAGCTTGATTAATCTTATCCAACCGTGCCTCAAGACTTCTTTTAATACTTATGTAATTTGAAAACTCTTCACTTTCATCAGTTTCTTCATCAAAAGAATCAACGTCATTTCCAAAATCCAAGCCTTTCTTTAATTTTTCCAACCCTTCCTCAATACTCCCTCTGTTTTTAAGAAGAATCTCTTTGAAATTATTTATTTTTTCTTTGGTTAAATTCATGCCAATGTTGTCTAAATTTATGCCCGTCCTCCGTAGCAGTGCTACTGCGGAGGATGGAAGTGAAGCTCAATGCTGAACGCTGCGCCCCGTGCAACTTGAAAAGTTTCTACGGGGAAATAAATTTAGTCACAACATTGAGCACCCCCTCACTCGAAAGTTATTCTTTATTTTTCTATATCTTTAATGTTATCAGAGATTATTAGGTATAAAAATAAGATATGCTGACTAATTTTCGAGTGAGGGGGTTAGTTCGTATTACTAAATTTTCTTCACTATCGTTCGAAAATTTAGACACTCACTAACGGGATTCATATTTTTAATTAGAGTGACAACTACATTATATTATAAGCAAAGCTTGCATCTCCCTGCGTTCGGAAAAGATAGAAAAGCAAGTTTTCAATCTTTTCCTCACTTGGGGCTGTAAGCAAAGCTTGTATCTCCCTGCGTTCGGAAAATTCTTAAACTAGGTTGCCCTGGGCTTCGCTATGCT
>CAZJVK010000054.1:0-3644 GCA_964549725.1 uncultured Candidatus Saccharibacteria bacterium
CATGTTTCCTAGTTTTTTTAATAGTTGACTGCTTTTGTTTTTTAGATAATGCCATATATAATTAACAATATTCCTTTTCGTAAAAAGAATCAACCCCGATAAGCAAAGCTTGCATCTCCCTGCGTTCGGAAGAAACAGAAAAACAAGTTTTCAATCTTTCTTGCCCTGGGCTTCGCTATGCTTCGCATATAACTCAGCCCGTCTCCGCTGTTCGAACACAAGCAGTTGTGTTCTCACTACGCTCCGACCCCACTTGGGGCTGTAGTGATAAGCCGCCCCAAGGTGGCTGCCACACTCGCTTTAGCGAGAGCGGATCACTACCAGATCAACCCTTAGAGCCGGAACATCATCTAAGAATACTAAGATTTAATTTTCTTATTTCGTCATTTATTTCTTGTTCGCTGTTGTTGTAATCAATTAAAGCCTTATTTTCTCCCGACAAGAAGAGTATTGTTACGTAAGTTTTTTGATCCGCTAATTCCTTTAATTTATTAGTTAATTCTCTCGTGGAGACACCTCCTTTCTCTAGACGTTTTAGTTTATCAGTATTCTTCATTATATTAAAAACATCTCTTAAAATTTCCACACTTGTTTTATTTTCAATAATATCTATTCCTAATCCTAAAGATTTAGCTAAGCCGCTTATATAATTTTTAGCCTTCCATTCGGTAGTTTTTCGATTTACTTTTGTTTCTGCGGTGAAACCGCGGTCATTGTCTAAAATCAAATTTGCCGCGTCAACATTTGTAAAATATTGATTTATATTTTGAATTTGCTTAAAAAGCTGGTCTATTCGTCTTCCTTCTAATCCGTTGGATTCCGGCACGCTGTCGCTGTCGCAGTAAAGGTCTTGCATAGCCTTTTCGTCTGAAGAAATCAAGAAGGTTACATTTCCTTCATTGGACCCTAAAGAGTTTAATTTATTCATTGTGGATACGGCGAAATTTTCAAGATTTCCTGATTTTCCATCTATTTTCGCATTCAACGTATTTTCTAAGTCTTTAAGATTAATATATCCCTCAGCTTCTACGCTGTAAATTTTTTTTTGGTTAGTTAAATAATCTTCATTTTTATTTTCTGAAGTTGGAATTGCCTCTCCTCCGCTAATATACACCTCCAGAATTCCTTTTTGCTTATTCAATTCCCTAAAGTGCTTTTGCATTTTAATAATATTTTCTTTTTGTTTTTGTAATTCCTTCTCACCGGAAGAACTATTATCTACAAAAGCGAATATTTTATTTGAAATTCCGAATATCCTATCTTCTTCAGATACTGTCTCTATTATCACATCAGTTTTTCTTGCTTTTTCACATACTTCCTTCATCTTTTTAGCTTCCTCGTTCTCTTCGTTAAATATTCTTTCCCCATTTTCCTCATGGCTATATTTTTTATAAAGCCAATCAGCTGTTTCTTGTTTCTGTTCATTATTAAGCTTTTCGAATAATGGTTTTTTTGATTCGAGGCTTATATCAATATCTTCAAACGTATCCTTTTGATTTTTAGAGAAACTTTTAATAAAATCTTGCCAATCAAGATTTTCATAGAATGGATCCAATACTTCAAAGTTAACCTCGCCTTCGCTTTCTATTTTTATATCTAATTTATTTATTTGTTCTTTTGCCACTCCTGCGTCTTTTAACGCTTTCTTGATGTTTTCTATACTAATGCTTGGTTTAACGGCAGAAGCCCTATTTTTAGCAAGTTCTTTATTTTTAGAATAATCATCAAGATTATCTTTTACGCTAAACTCAGGAGAAGCGTAACCTCTAATAATTATGTTTATTTTGTTCTTTTCAATTTTTCCTTCTTTCAATCCTTTGATAATAAAATTAGCCGCTCCATTTTCCAGTTCTCTCATCTTATCTTGATATTCTTCCGTATTGGTAATTTTCTTTATATCATCTACTCCTTGAAGGAAATAAGCCGTTGTTCTCCCTATTTCTTCACCTTGTTGTTCCGCTTCAAGTTTCGTTTCCACTGTTTCTATTTGAGATTCAGCCGCCTCGGCCGTACGCGGAGAAAGGACCGAAAGGGTGGCAGAAAAAACAAGAATTGAAAGACACTTGTTTAAACCTTTTAAAGGCAGATTTCTGAATTTTCCCAGAATTGTTCCTCCTTGCTCTTTTCTTTTGTTTATTTCCTTAACTAATTCCGGATCCCCTTTTGGTATTCTTTCTGCCTTTAGAGTAATCTTTTCTAAATACTCTTCGTATTTTTCCTTTCCAATTTTATTAAATTCCACTTTAGATTTTTCAAGAGATTCAAGCGTCTCTTCCGCGTTTAATCCTTCTATGGGCAGAACGGCAAGTTCTTTTTTTAACTCTTCCGGAGAATAATCATAAGCGCCTTTTATTCCTTGGAATTGTTCATCAGCAGTTTCAGAGGATTTTGCTTGTTCTGGTTTTAGTTCAAATTTTTCCTTCATGTTTATAAATTATTTTGCGTTATTCATAGCCATTTTTTCTAAAAAGTTGGAAATGATTTTTTCTTTTGAAAACTTAGTTTTCTCTTGAAGGATTTTATAAAAATTATCCTTAGAGGAATTCATTAATTTTTCTGAAATTTCTATTACCTCTCCTTTTTCCAAGTTTTGGGAAAGAATCTCTAATAAATACCTATTAAAATTAACCCATATTACTTGAAGTAATAAGAATTTTAGGTAAATCTCGTTAGGCAGGTTTAAGTCTCTGACACTTTTTTCTAGAAGCTCCTTTATTATTTCCCCGACCCCGCTAATTATTTGAGGAACATCTTCTTGGGGAATATTAATATCAAATATACTTTGTTTCATAAATTTATTTTTCTTTTCTTCGTCTCCCGTGAAACACATTGTGAATTTCTCTAAGGTTCTTGTTGGTTAAATGGGTGTATATCTGAGTTGTGGAAATATTGGCGTGTCCTAGAAGTTCCTGAACTGATCTAAGGTCGGCCCCGTTTATAAGGAGATCGGTCGCGAACGAATGTCGAAGAGTATGAGGCGTTACACTACTTTTTATAATCCCGGCTTTTCTTGCCATTCTATCCACCAACCTTTGCACCGACCGCGGCGTAATTTGGCCAATTACTTTTCCTTGTCTCGTAAGACTCACAAAAAGCGCTTCTTCCGTATCCTCCCGAACCTTAAGATATTGATTAATTGCTTTTTTGGCCCGGTCGGAAATAAATACCACCCGAACTTTGTCACCTTTCCCCCTAACTGACATCTCTCCTCTTTCCAGATTTATATACCGGTCCAGCTTGCAAAGCTCCGATACCCGAAGCCCGGTTGAAAAAAGAGTTTCAAGAATTGCCCTATCCCGCAGCGCTCTTAGCGAATTGCCCTCCGGCGCTTCAAGGAGCCGGATTAGCTCGTCATATTCCAGTAATTCAATATCCCGCCGGCTTACCTTTGGCAGTTCTACCTTATCTGGGCTTAAGGTTTCAATATCCCGCTTAATCAAATATTTCAAAAAGTTTCGAAGGCCGATAATGTAATAACTCTGGGTGATTTTTTTAATATTCCGCCGGGCAAGCTTTATCCTATATTCCCTTACCACGCTCTCGGTTATGTCCTCCGGTTTTTTTACTTCGGTGGTTTTGATAAAGTCGTCAAGATAACGCCTGTAATTATCCCGGGTTTTCGGCGACCGATTCTTTTCTATCTC
>CAZJVK010000055.1:0-2163 GCA_964549725.1 uncultured Candidatus Saccharibacteria bacterium
TTTAAAAACTAAAAAAGAAAGGAGTACTGAAATGAGTAAATTTTCCAGAAGTTACTTAGTTGGAAAACTGGTGTCGTTCTTTAAAAGTACTAATACTAACATCGGTAAAACGATAAAAAAAAACAAGAAACGATTGACGATTGGAGCCAAAAAAACTAGGCGTGAAAATTTGGAAAAGCTGTTTGATGGTCAGGTTCATATTCTTAAACGCCGTGATTGCCCTGAACAAATCATTATGTTGCTTAGACAGCAAAAGAGTTCAGTAATATCAAAATCGTTAAAAATGAATATTGAGAATGACCACATTCCGTTTATCCCGGTTATTCCGCTGGCCTTCAGGGGATTACATGATCTTGTAATGATGGTACGGAAAGATAACAAACAATGTTTTACTTTTTTGAGGTCAATATCCATCGTTGATAAAGTTAAAACGTTGAACGAGCTCCATTATATTTATGATGTATATAGGCATAATGGACATAACGGTGAGTTTACCAAAAACGAGAATCAGTTTCGCTTACCCTTAACTGCAGTTGAAGTTATAGCCCTTTGTACTCATACTGATACGCTTTCTTATAATTGCCATCAAGTATGGGCTACCGGTTCTCGCATTGCTAATAATTCAAGCCGGGCGCCGAAAATTTATCTTACCTCCGGTGGCCGACCGATACTTAGCTGAAACATCAGTAAGACACCCAAAAGGCAGATTTAAAAATTCTGCCTTTTTTAATTTCAGATAGCACTTTTAATATGTTAAACTTTATTACAAAGGTCGGATTAGTCTAAAAACACAAATGACTCAAAAAGTAAAAAATATTCTCAGTATAGCTATTATCGTTGCCCTTCTGTGTTTTGCCTATGCCGTTGTGAATTATGTCAGTTCATATTCCCGGTCAATTGAACCATCTTCCTTTCGAAGCTTCTCGGTTTCGGCCGAGGGTAAAACAACAGCCGTTCCTGATATTGCCAAATTCTCCTTTAGTGTTATCACCGAAGGCGACACCGATATTAGTTTACTTCAAGAAGAAAATACTCAAAAGATGAATCAGGCTGTTGAGTTTGTAAAAGACCAAGGGGTTGAGAAAGAAGATATTAGAACTGAGCGATATAGTCTAGAGCCAAGGTACCAGTATTACCGTTGTGAAGATGGGCCTTGTCCGCCGCGGGAGATTGTAGGTTACACTATTTATCAAACCGCCGAGGTTAAAATTCGTGACTTTGAGAAAATCGGCGTTATTCTCGGAGGCGTGGTTAAAAATGAAGCTAATACCGTTTCCAAGCTTAGTTTTATAATTGACGACCCGACCGAGGTTGAAAATGAAGCCCGCGCTGAAGCAATAGAGAAAGCTAAGAAAAAGGCTGAAGCTATTGCCAAGGCTGGCGGTTTTGATATAGGTCGGTTACTCTCGATTAGCGAAAGCGGTACCGATCAGGTGCGAGCGCAGGCAGTGTATATGGAAAAAGCCGCTTCTGGTATGGGAGGCGATTCAACTCCGTCAATTGAACCCGGTTCCCAAGAAGTTGAGATAAACATTGTTCTAAAATACGAGATAAAGTAATTATTAAAACCGCCCTTAATGTGAGGGCGGTTTTGTTTTTTAATTACACGTAAGTATAATATATATATGATTGAAATGTTTATTAAATCGAATTATCAACTTCTTTTTCGGATAATTGTTTTTTTAGTAGCCATTGCTGCCATCATTTGGTTTATTTGGCGAACAAGCAGCAAAGTGAAGAACAAGAAAAGAGGTACCCGAATTTTACGAGATAAACGGAAAGAAATAATTTATGAAGTTATAAAAAACAGCGAGGATTTTAGTGAGAAAAAAGCCGCTGAACTTTTACAAGTTTCTGTTGCGGAAGCTCGCCGGTATTTCACCGAGCTTGTAAAAGAAGAAAAAATTGTAATAGTCGAAGATTTTAACCAAACCCCTCTGTATAAAATTAAAGAAAAATAATATGAGTTTAGAAATGTTTGTAGAACGAAACCCTTTGTTAGCACTCGTGATTTTAGTTTGGATTCTTATCTGGAAAGGATTAGCTCTTTGGCGGGCCGCCCAGAAAAAAAGCAAATGGTGGTTTATCGCTATTCTTGTTTTTAATACCGTCGGTATTTTAGAAATCCTTTATCTTTTTGTTTTTTCCAAACCAAAAGATGAA
>CAZJVK010000055.1:2263-3640 GCA_964549725.1 uncultured Candidatus Saccharibacteria bacterium
TGAAAATCAAAAACTTCAATAAATTAGCAAAAAGTGACCTTAGAAAAAACGCTCTCAATATTGTTGAAGCGGGTCTTTTAGCGATTGATACCAAACAGGCGGTCCAAAAAGGCATTCAGCTTAAGCTTGATTCTCTTTTTATTAACAATAAAGAGTTTCCTCTTAAAAAAGTGGAGAATATTTTTGTGGTTGGAGTTGGAAAATGCTCCGCCGCCTCCGCTGAAGCCCTTGAAACTATTTTAGGTGAGAAAATTTCCGGCGGGGTTGTAATTGATGTTTGCAACTCTCCTAACTTGAAATACATTGACTTTTATCAAGGCACCCACCCTTTTCCGTCCGACGTCAACAAAAAAGCGACCAACGATATAATTAATCTTCTTAATAAAGCCGATAAGAATGACCTTGTGATTTTTGTAATATCCGGTGGTGGTTCAACCCTCCTTCATTATTCAAATGATATTTCACCTTCAGAAGAAAAAAGAGTGATGAAACGGCTTTTTGAAGTTGGCGCGAATATTGAGGAAATTAACACTATAAGGAAGCATATTTCTCTTGGCCGAGGCGGTTACCTTGCCAAACATGCCTATCCTGCCCGTAGTGTTTCTCTTATTTTCTCCGATGTTCCTTCCAATGATATTCAATTCATTGCCTCCGGGCCGACCGTAAAAGACAAAACCACCGTCAGGGATGCTGAAGCAGTTCTTAAAAAGTACGAAATTTTAAAAAAGTGCAATATAGAAAATTGGAGACCTATTGAAACTCCCAAGGATGATAAATACTTTGAAAAAGTTGAGAATATTCTTTTTATTTCAAATAAAACCGCCCTTTCAGCAATGAATAAGAAAGCCGAGGAGCTTGGATATAATTCTGAAATTTGCAACACTCATCTAACCGGCGAAGCAAGAATTGTCGGCGTGGAGATTATAAAAGAACTTCATAACTATTCGGCCGGCACCGTTCTTCTCTATGGCGGTGAAACCACCGTAACTATAAAGAAGAAAGGAAAAGGTGGGCGCGCTCAAGAACTCGCTTTATCAAGTTTGCGGGAAATGCAGGAGGACGAGCTTCTTCTTGCGTTTGCTTCCGATGGTTGGGACAATACCAAGCACGCCGGAGCATTATGTGACAAAATAACAAAGGAAAAAGCAAAGGAAATAAGTCTTAATCCGGTTGAGTGCTTGGACCAAAATCAATCCTTTGCCTTTTTTGAAAAGACAGGCGATTATTTGGAAACTGGTTTCACCGGTTCTAATGTTGCTGACCTGATATTGGCAATAAAAAAGAAGGAATAAGAAGTTTAAAACCAATCAGGGGGTGTTGAACACCCCCTAATTGGTTAAACAATGAAGGACGTTCAACGTCCTTCATTTGATTTAA
>CAZJVK010000056.1:0-3399 GCA_964549725.1 uncultured Candidatus Saccharibacteria bacterium
TAAAAACGTAATCAGTGTTTTCATTTCAATGCTCCTTTCTTTTTTAATTTTTAAATATCTGCTTGTATTATATAACTAAACAACTTAAATGTCAAATATCTATACTTGGGGCTATTTGTCTACCTTTATTCGTGTAAGCAAAGCTTGCTCCTGCGTTGGTTCGGAAAATAAATACTTCGCATTTATTTTATGCCCTGGGCTTCGCTATGCTTTGCATAAAGCTCAGCCCGTCTCCGCTGTTCGAACACAAGCAGTTGTGTTCTCACTACGCTCCGACCCCGCCTTCCTTGGTGTAAATTAACTCCCCTTTTCTTGCTAAAATCCCTTAAATAGGATAATCTAAAAGTAATGGCTAAGAAAAAAGAATTGGAAGAACTTCTTTCTAAGCAAAGACGTGAAGCTGAAGAACGAAGTGCTAAAAGACGGGCTGAAAAGTACAACCTTAACTATATAGACCTTGTCTCGGTTACAGCACCAACCGAGATAAAAGCTATGGAACTCGTCAAAGAAAAGACGGCTAAGGAAGCTTTTCTTGCTCCGGTTCAGCTCATCGGCAAAAAACTCATTATTGCCGTATATAACCCTCAAAAACAAGAAACTAAGGAAATCATTGACGAGCTGAGAAAACAATATGACGTTTCAATAGTTATCGCCTCTAAATTCGGCCTTGAGCACAATTGGAGTTATTACAAATACATAAAAGAAAAGGGTAAAAAAATAACCGGCGGTATAACTATTGATTCCGACCGGATAAATACCCTAAAGCAAAAAATAAACACCATTAGTGACCTTTCTAAAGAAATTCAAAGCTTCAGCGGGACTCAAACCTCTCAAATTTTAGAAATCATATTAGGCGGAGGTATTGCTCTTCAAGCCTCCGATGTCCACCTCGAGCCTGGTGATAAAAAAAACATCTTTCGTCTTCGAGTTGACGGTATGCTTCACAATATCTCAAGTGAAATTTCAAAAAAAACTCACAACTCTATTATCACTCGGATTAAATTACTTTCTAATCTTAAATTAAATATAAAAAACAAACCTCAGGACGGCCGGTTTACAATCAAGCTCCCAGACCGAGACATTGAAATACGAACTTCAATTATCCCTTCAGAATACGGGGAAACTGTTGTTCTCCGTCTTCTTGACCCCGAATCTCTAAAAGTTAATCTTGAAGACTTGGGTTGGCGAAAGGATGATCTTGAGATAATAAAGAAGGAAGTATCTAAACCTAATGGCCTTATTTTAAACACCGGTCCTACCGGGTCTGGTAAAACAACTACTCTTTATGCCTTTCTTAGGAAAAAGGTTAAGCCGGAGATTAAAATTATCACCATTGAAGACCCTATTGAGTACCACATTGAGGGTATTTCCCAAAGCCAAGTTAATAGAACTACCGATTACACTTTTGCTAATGGTTTGCGATCAATCCTTCGCCAAGACCCGGATATTATCCTAATTGGTGAAATAAGAGACGAGGAAACCGCTAAAATAGCTCTCAATGCTTCTTTGACAGGTCATATGGTTTTTTCAACTCTTCACACCAACCATGCCGTCGGAGCTATCCCGCGACTTCTTGACCTTGGTTCTCAACCGAATATTCTCGGTCCGGCTATTTCAGTTATAATTGCCCAGCGGTTGGTAAGAAAACTATGCGATAACTGTAAAACAAAAGTAAAGTTAAACAATGAAACGAAGGGTAAAATAAATAAATTTTTGGATAGTCTTCCTAAAAGAGTTGATATAGAGAAATATAAAAATTTTGAAGTGTACGAGAGTAAAGGCTGTGAAAAATGCAATGGCACTGGCTATAAAGGGCGGACTTCTATCTTTGAGCTTTTTACTATTACCGATTCAATTGAGGAAGAAATATACAAGAACCCTACCGAGATTGAATTAAAAAACCTTGCTAAAAAACAAGGTATGGTTTTTACGCAAGAAGATGGAATATTAAAAACATTAAAAGGTATTACCAGTTTTGAGGAAGTTGAACGTCTTACCGGTCCGATCGAATGGTTGGATATCAAATTCTCCTCAAAGAAGCAAGCGGAGTAAAAATAAAAACTGTTCAAGGACCTGTGGGCAAAAAGAAAAATTTCGGGATTTTACCAAAAAAAATAGAGAATCACTCCGAGGAATATTTTAGCCGAAGCCGAAACATCCTAATTCTAAAAACAACCCTCCAAATTTGCCCACAGGTCCTTGAACAGAATTTCCTGATTTCTAATACTATATATAACATAAAGGATTTTGTTTGTCAAATCCCATTTACGCTAAAATAAATTCACAATAGACTATTAACTATAGACTAAATTAACAGTCAATGGAATTGCGATAAACGAAGTTTGCCCCTGCGTTGGCTCGGAAAATAAATACTTCGTATTCATTTTCCTCACCTTCCTTGTGATAAGGTAAATTTAAACAAATTTTGTATGGAAAATCAATTAATAGAAATAGCCCTTCGACCCAAAAATTGGGATGACTACGTTGGCCAAGAGAAAACCAAAGAAAACCTCAAACTTATTATCAAAGCGGCTAAACAACGAAAGGAACCTTGTGACCATCTCCTTTTTCACGGTCAAGCAGGTTTAGGAAAAACCACTCTTGCTTATATCATCAGCCGGGAAATGAACGCTAAAATCAGAACCACTTCTGGTCCCGCTCTTGAAAAAACTGGGGATATGGCCGCCATCCTAACTAATATCGAACCTTATGAAATCCTTTTTATCGACGAGGTTCATCGAATGAATCGGGCTGTTGAAGAAGTCCTTTATCCCGCTCTTGAAAGTCGGAAGCTTCACCTTGTCGTCGGCAAAGGGCCCTCAGCCAAAACCCTCTCAATTGATCTCCCCCCATTTGTGGTTATTGCCGCTACCACCAAAACCAGCCTTCTCTCTTCTCCTTTCCGGTCCCGTTTCGGCGCCACTTTTAAACTTGATTATTATACCCAGAAAGATATTGAAAAAATAATTAAACGTTCAGCTGGAATCCTAGAAACGTCAATAACTGATGAAGCAATCGAATGGCTTGCGTCGGCATCTCGGTTTACTCCTCGAACTGCCAATCGTCTTTTAAAGCGCTGCCGAGACTGGGCTCAGGTCCATCATAATAAAAAAATTGACAAGGACGCTGTCTTAAAAACTCTCGAGATGATGGAGATTGATAAAATAGGACTTGAAGAAACTGACCGCCAGCTTTTGAAAATTATTATTGACAACTTTAACGGCGGTCCGGTAGGAATTCAATCCTTAGCCGCAGCTCTAAATGAAGAAAGGGGGACTATTGAGGATGTATATGAACCCTTTCTAATGCAAATTGGTTTCTTAAAACGCACTCCGAATGGTCGGGTTGCCACCCGTGAAGCATATAAACATCTTAAACACGAAGATGCTGAATTAATTT
>CAZJVK010000057.1:0-3304 GCA_964549725.1 uncultured Candidatus Saccharibacteria bacterium
CGGATTACCGCCGACCACATTCGCGGTTCGGTTTTTCTTTTGGCTGACGGCATTTTTCCATCCAACAAAGGAACCGGATATATTCTTCGGCGTCTTATTCGCCGTCTAATTATTCATGCCAGAAAAATAGGCGTTGTTCGGAAAGATATTGAAAAATACATTGAAAACGTTATTAAATACTACGGCGCTCTCTATCCCGAATTGGAAAAAAACAAAAAAACAATTCTTGGAGAATTTATTGCCGAAGCGGATAATTTTGAAGAAACTCTTGAAAAGGGAATGAAGGAATTTAACAAACTTTATCCTAAGGATAGAACCACCGAAAGGATTTCCAGTAAAGACGCCTTTAATCTTTATCAAAGCTACGGTTTTCCTTTGGAAATAGTAAGAGAACTTGCCAAAGAGCGGGGATATAGTTTTGATGAAAAAGAATTCAATAAGCAGTTTGAAGAACACAAAGAAATCTCCCGAGCCGGAGCGGAAAAGAAATTCGGCGGCCATGGATTTATTCTTGATGCCAAAGTAATACGCCTTCATACCGCTACCCACCTTCTTCATCAAGCGTTAAGAGATATAATAGATGCTGAAACCAGGCAGGAGGGTTCTGATATTAATCCCGAGAGAACCCGATTTGATTTTAAATCAGACCGGAAATTAACCAATGAAGAACTTCAAAGGGTAGAGGATGTTGTAAATGAAAAAATTAAAGAGGATTTGCCGGTTAGTTTTAAAGAAATGCCAAAAAGCGAAGCTGAGAAGACGGGCGCTCTTCATTTTTTTAAACAGAAATATCCTGATGAAGTTAAAGTTTATTACATTGGTGATTCAATTGAAAAAGCGTACAGCAAAGAATTCTGTGGCGGACCTCATGTAAAACATACCGGGGAGATAGGTAAATTTAAAATATTAAAACAGGAGTCGGTTGGCCGGGATATTAAGAGAATTCGGGCAACTGTGGATTAACTGTGGATTATTTTTTGCCTTGTTTAAGCCAATCTGGGGAGTTTGGCTCTTTTAAATTGAAATTCGCTTGACAACTTTCTTAAATACCTTTAAAATGATTCCAACTGTCAAGGTCGGTCTCCGAGCCGGATAAATTGGTTCGGAAGTTCATAAAAATAAATAAAAGTTCATAAAAAAATAAAAAATGAATAAAATTAATAAGATAAAGGCTTTAATCAAAGGCAGTTCTGTTGCAATGATTGTGGCCGGGCTATTAATAGCCGGAATTGCTAGTGCCGGTTTTATTAGTGTTTTTTGAGTAAGGCCGCTGTGGGTACAGTAGATGTAGATTCACCGGTAGTAATGAGCATTAATCCAGGGGGCAGTAAAACCGAACTTGGTAATGCAGAAGTGACTTTAGATGCTACTACTGGGTTGAGTACTATCACCTTTACAACCGTAGCTAAAAATAATGCTAACAATCTTGTTAGTGGTTATCGAGTAATAGTAGTTGAAGCACCAGACAATGAAATCTTAACTGGCAAAGAATTTACGGAAGTATTGTTTAAAGATGCAAATAATGATGGCCCTCCGTTTGATATACTTACTAGGTTACGCGCTGTTGGTTCAGATGGTGCTTTGTATAAACTAGCTGATATGAGTGCAGATTTTTGGCCCCATAGAAAAATGATACTTCTCTTTAAGCATCCTGACGGTAGAACTCAGTTTTCATTAGCAGTAGACGAGGTTAATTGGAATAACTACGAAATAACACTGGAAAATATTGAAGGGAAATATGGAATATCCACACAGTATGTTTATGATTTGGCAGGATACGCCGCCGAACAGTACGGTCACTAAATCAGTAAAAGAGTAGAAGGAAATCTGATAGCCATTTCTTGTGATGGCTATCAGAGGCAGGTTTATTTCTTGAAGTAAATCTGCCTCTGATTATGAATAAAGTATCAAAAAGTTTAATAGTTCTGTTTTTTACTCTTCTTATTGGAAGCGGTATTTTTATTTCTCCAGCCAGAGCTGGAAACGGGCTTGCTTTAGATGTGGTTTCCGACAAGGAGTGTGATATTGAATACAGCGGTGATAGTTGTACCGTTAAATTGAAAATGACTAATACTACCGGAGAAGTTTTAGACGGCGAAGCGTTTCTAAGCATTGATTATAATAATAATCCTTTTGACGGAAAAGGAATTACAGCTAGATTTTTAATAAACGAAGAAGAGAATTTCACCTTTTCCGAATGGGAAAAAGGGACCAGTACAATTTCAGGTTTTTATATTGAAAAGAATGAAACTTATCCGGGGTTAGAAATAAATACAGCCCCAAATCTTTGTCATGGCGAATACACCCACACCCTCACGATAAAAGGAACTTCTAAAAGAGGTGATGAATATAAGGTTTCTGTAGGCGGCGGAGGCGGCGGAGGGTATTATTATTACCTGCCAATTGCCACCACTACTGATACCGGTGAATTTACGGCAACACCCGGCGAAGGTGGAATGACTACGTTAAGCAATCCGGACGGAAGTGAAATTAAATTAATAATTCCGACTGGAACCGTTCCGGAAAATACTGACTTTACGGTTAAGAGAGCAGATATTGATTTAATAACTCCTCCTACTTCAGAAAAAGGATTCTTTATGGTTAACGGTTTAGTTTATGAAATTAAAGCTGAAAGAAATGCGGAAACTGTTACATCCTTTAGCGAATCTTTGACTTTAACTATTATTTATCCGGAGGACCAAATCGGAAATCTGGATGAAAACTCTTTTCAGATTAGTTGGTGGAACGGAGCGGAATGGATTGTTATTGAAAACAGCGAAGTAAACGTGGAGGAAAATACAGTTACCGCTTCAATTAACCACCTTACTCTTTTTGCTCTAACGGGCTACGAAACCGGATTTATTGAAGAAGAAGAGGAAACATCTCCGGAAGAAATTAGCGAAGAAAACGTTGAGGGAAATATCAGCGGAACAGAGCGGGGGACAGAAGAATCAGAAACCGAGGAACTTACGGCAGAACCGGAATTAATAGGAGAATTAGCAGAAGGAATAATAGGGGAACCTAAACTTCCGCCTAAAAGCTCTGCCGCTCTTCTGACCGCAGCCACCATCCTTACGCTTGGCAGTGGAAGCAATGTAGTGTCAATAGTGATTTCATTCTTAATCCTTGGTGTATTCGCTTTTCTCTACGATAAATTTTTAAGGAAGCCTGAAAAAAAACGGTTCTAAATTTGTTTATGAATAAATAACTAAAACGGCCTATCTCCCCAGGCCGTTTTTCTTGCAATAAACACCCCTTTTGTTGATATAATAAGAATAAGTATGCCCAGTGAAACTTCACTGCC
>CAZJVK010000058.1:0-3270 GCA_964549725.1 uncultured Candidatus Saccharibacteria bacterium
TTCTCATCTTTATTATAGATGATTAGGAAGACCTTTAAAACGAGTTCTGTGGATAGCTCGTTCCTTCGTTAATTATAAGCAGAGCTTGCTCTCGGGGCGCTCGGAAAATTCTTAAACCAGGTTGCCCTGGGCTTCGCTATGCTTTGCATAAAGCTCAGCCCGTCTCCGCTGTTCGAACACAAGCAGTTGTGTTCTCACTACGCTATGACCCCCTTCATTATTATAGCACTTTACAAAACACAAAAATATAAAAATACCAAAACATTACCATCCTAAACATTTAAACAGGTATTTTTTATAACAATAAAACAATGAAATTACGGTTGCTCGACTCCTTTTAAGGAGAGTCCTATTTTCCCGTTTTCTACCTTAATTACCTTAGCCCTGACTCGGTTACCGACATTAATCACATCCGCAACTTTCTCAACGTATTTATCCGAGAGTTCCGAAACATGAATCATACCGTCTTTGCCGCCGCCAAGATTTACAATTGCGCCGAACTCAAGAACTTTTATCACTTCCCCTTCAATTATTTCTCCCGGTTTATATTCCTTAACCACTTCCTTGACCATTTCCAAAGCTTTCTCAGCGCTCGCCTTGTCCGGACTTGAGATATATACCGTTCCGTTTTCCTCAATGTCAATCGCAGTATCATTACCAACCGTATCAGTAATATTGTTAATCGTTTTACCCCCCGGACCTATTAACATCCCAATCTTTTCCGGTTGGATATCATAGATAAAAATACTCGGAGCGTATGGAGAAAGCTCGCTTCTTGGTTCCGGAAGGGTTTTTTCCATTACCTCTAAGATTTCCATTAAAGCCTTTTTAGCTTGCAGTAAAGCTTCCTCAAACATTTTTGGTGTTAAGCCGGTTATTTTAACATCCATTTGGATAGCGTTAATTCCATTTCGGGTTCCAGCTACTTTTAAATCCATACCACCATAATGGTCCTCCGGCCCTTGAATATCAGTCAGAATTTCATAATCGCCAGTCTTCTCATCATACATAAGACCCATCGCGATTCCAGCCACATGACTCTTAATTGGCACCCCTGCATCCATCAAGGAAAGAGAAGTAGCGCAAATTGTCGCCATTGAAGTTGAGCCATTTGAAGATAATGCTTCAGCCACCACCCGAATGGCATACGGAAACTTTTCCTTGGAGGGAATACCTGATCTGATTGCTTTTCTGGCCAAGGCTCCGTGACCGATCTCCCGACGGCCTGTTGATTTTGCCCGGCCAGCCTCCCCGGTTGAGAAAGCCGGAAAATTATAATGAAGAAGAAAACGTTTATTTTCTGATGTTCTAATTGTATCTACTAATTGTTCGGATCCAGGCGGGGCGGTTGTTGTTACCGCCAGGATTTGGGTGTCGCCTCGGGCAAAAAATCCCGAGCCGTGAACTCGCTTAAAAAGGCCAACCTCTGCGTATAAAGGCCGCACTTCATCTATTGCCCGGCCGTCAACCCGACTCTTTTCATCAATTGTTTTCCGTAGCACATAGTTTTTAATTTCATTCTCTAATAGATGATTGGCGGCGTTTTTAATTTCATTCTCTTCCCCTAATCCTTTTTCTCCTAAATATTTTTCCAGTTCATTATACAGTTTATCGGTTTCCCGGTTAACAAAAGCGTCCTTAATTTTTTCAGAAACAAGTTGATTAATAACCTTTTTAATTTCTTGGTCAGGTTCTAAGAATTCTATTTTCTGTTTTTCTTTACCAACTTCCTTAATTATTTTTTCTTGAAAAACTACTAAACGATTAATTTCCTTTAGAGAATCCTCAAAGTATTCACGCACCTGTTTTTCAGAAACTTCCTCGCCTTCATACTCAATCATATTAACCTTATCCTTAATTCCGGCGAAAATCGCGTTGGGTGTCGGCATTACAGCTCCCACCGGACCACTCCATGGAATATCAGAAATCCCAAGAGCGGTTGATACCGCGAGAAGTCCAAGCAAGTCCAAGTTATGTTCTTTATCATATGCAAGAACAGTGATAACTACCTGAATTGGATTTCTTATCCGTTCATCAAAAAGAGGCCGAATCGTTCGGTCAATTAATCTTGCTGATAATGTTGCCTCGGTTGAAGGCCTGCCTTCTCGCCGAACAAACCGACTTCCTAAAATTTTTCCGATGGCATAGAAACGTTCCTCATAATCAACGGTTAACGGGAAAAATGATTGATTGCCCGCTTTGTCGTTCATAGTTGCGGTGGCAAGAACCACCGTCTCTCCATAAGTAGCCAGCACTGCTCCGTTAGCCTGTTTGGCAATATTTGAAATTTCAAGAGTTAATTTATCTCCGTCCACCTCAATCTCAAAAGTTTTTCTATCTAAGTTTTGTGTTTTCATAAAGTATTTATTGTTAATATATTAATCTACTAATAACGCGACACTAATCTACGAATGAAACCTACACTATCGAAATAAACATTACTTCCATGCGCGTCTATCCGCAGTTATTCCTTAGGGCTAATGTCGCTTAGGAATTTCCATCAGGAGTTTGGGAAATTCTTCAATTTTTAGGAATCTATCCGCAGCTTCTATAAGATGTGAAGAAGTTGTTTTAGAAAAGGCGCCAACCTCAACTTGCTTGCCTAAACCCCATTTAAGATACTCAACAAGCGGT
Source organism: uncultured Candidatus Saccharibacteria bacterium (assembly GCA_964549725.1). GTDB lineage: Bacteria > Patescibacteriota > Minisyncoccia > UBA6257 > GWB1-50-10 > DATGCT01. Next base: position 2,635 of record CAZJVK010000058.1, read on the forward strand.
ATAAAATCCCCATCACCCGTTACGATTATTACCACATCCAGAGTACTGGAGATTCGAACGGCATCTATCGCCATTCCCACGTCCCAGTCGGCTTTTTTAGCTCCACTTGAAAATGTTTGGAGATCCTTAACCCGTAATTCAAGACCAGCTTCTTCTAAAGCTTTGAAAAATTCTTTTTCTCCCAACGCCGTTTCGCTTTTTACGACATACGCTACCGCCCGAATTAAAATTCGGCCACCAACTAATTCTTTAAGAAGCTTTTTAAAATTGACCCGGGAGTTATATATGTTTTTAGCTGAATGATACAAATTCTGAACGTCAACAAAAACTCCTACCCGTTGGTCTTTCTGTTGTAACATAGATTTATCTTCTTTCAATACCAAGTTCTTTAGTTATTTTTTTATAATTGTCCTCGTTTTCCTGTTTCAAATATTTAAGGAGCCTTCTTCGTTTACCAACCATTTTTAAAAGTCCACGTCGAGAGTGATGGTCTTTTGAATGTTCCTTTAAATGATCCGCTAATTCCTCAATCCTCTTGGTTAAAAGTCCAATTTGAACTTCCGCCGAGCCAGTGTCTTTGTCATGTTTCCTAGTTTTTTTAATAGTTGACTGCTTTTGTTTTTTAGATAATGCCAT
>CAZJVK010000059.1:0-3223 GCA_964549725.1 uncultured Candidatus Saccharibacteria bacterium
TATAATTATGTGTGTCATGAATTTTGTGTTGCATGATACTTTAGACAAATTCGTTTTGGAAGGAGACCTCATAGATTTTGTAACAACGAACATCCCAAAAATTATAATTTAGGAAATAGAAGTATTACATCTAAGGGGAAGAGAAATATAGGATAATTAAATTTAGATAATAAAAGCAGAAGATTTTTTGTTGAAATTAAAAACTCTTATTAACGAACTAGGTAATGAAAAAATCAGTCAAATTAGAAAATCTTTTGAAAAGTTATTAAGGTAAATTTTTATTTTACAGATTCTATGCTTGGAGAGTTTACAGAACTAGTGTAAACATTGGAACCTAAACCATGAATAAATTTATTAAAGGGGATTTTTAGGTGAGAGAAATATTTATATAGTATTGGTTCATATTTGGTACATATGGTTCAAAATAAAAACATAGAATTAGAAATAATTTTGGATTTAATTAAAGATAAGTCTCATCTGAGAGAAATAGCACGTTCTATTAGAGAATCTCATTCAACTGTTTTAAGAAAAATAAATGAACTTGTAAAAGAAAATATAGTTGATTATAAAAAACAAGGTAAAAATAAAGTATTTTTCATTAAAAATAATATTAAATCTAAAAATTATATTTATTCAGCAGAGATTTATAAATTAAACAAATTGCTAAAAAAATATTCAGAATTATCTGTAATTTTTGAAGATATAAAAAAGAATTTTCCAAAAGCAATGATAATTTTATTTGGAAGTTATGCTAAGGGCAATCCAAAACCAAGTAGTGATATAGATATTTATTTAGAAACAAAAGAAAATAAACTAAAAAATAAAATAAGAAATATAAACTCAAAACTAAGTATAAAAATTGGGGAATTTGATGTAAACTCGTTATTGATAAAAGAAATAATTAAAAATCATGTCATTATAAGAGGGGTAGAAGAATTTTATGAAAGAAATAATTTTTTTAAAGTCTGTGGATAGATTAAAAATAAAAGGTTAAATATATCCTGTAAAATATATATTAGAGAATAATAGTACTTATATACTAATACGTATACTATACTAATATGTATACTAAACAAACCTGTATATTAAAATGAAAATTATAACATCAGTTCCTGTTACAGGAGAGGCATTTTATGATAGAGTAGAAATTCTTGACATTATAGAAAATAGAATCAAAAGTTTTATTTCTGGGAGTATAACTCATGTAGCTATTATTGGCACAAGAAAAATAGGGAAGACGTCAGTATTATTTGAAGCAAGCAATAGAGCAAAAGATATTAAATTTGTTTATATGAATTTTGAAGTTCTTGTAACATCGCCGCTTGATTTTTCAATTAGTTATATAAATGAAACAATAAATCAAATTAAGGGGGAAGATTTAGAAACTGTTTCTGATTTAGAAGATTACGCATTAAAACATAAAACTGGATATTCAAGAGTCCTTTTAAAATTATTAAAAGAATATAGAAACAAAAATCACCCTTTATGTTTAAAGTTAGCTTTTGATTTTCCAGAATTATTAGCAAAAGAAGAGAAAATTAAAATCTTAGTATTATATGATGAGTTTCAAGATATATTAGAGTTTAATAGATATAAATTAAATCCTTTAGCAATTTTTAGAAATTCATTTCAAAGACAAAGAGAAATTCTTTATATGGTATCTGGATCTTATGTAAGGGTTTTGCATGATATTATTAGAAATCCAAAGTCCCCTTTATTTGGACATTTTACTTTGATGGAATTAAAAAATTTTGACAAAAATACTTCTAAAGCATTTATCAGAGAAATTCTTGAAACAAGAATTGATTCAAAAGCACTAAATTTTTTTGTTAATTTTGTGAGTGGGAAACCTTATTATATTCAGTTGCTTTGTTTAGAACTAAATGACTTAATAAGAAAAAATAATAAACAAATAATTGATGAAGAATTAATATCCGAAGCCATTATCAATCAAGTAATTAGACCAAACGGAGATTTATATCAATATTGTAAATATCTTTATGATACAACTTTGGAAAGGGCAAGTGGAGGGGGAATATTAAAAAAAATAGTTTTATTAATTGCTGACGGGATAAATCTCCCGGCAATATTATCAAAAGAAATGAATATGACTATACAATCCCTTTTAATTTATTTAATAAGATTGCTTGAAGTTGATATAATTATAAAATTAGGAAATAAGTATCTAATAAGTGATAATGTATTCAAATTTTGGATTGTTAATACTTATTTAAATATTAAATCTCCACGACTTGAAGATGTTGAAAGAAGAATAACAAAAATAAAAGAAAATTTGTATGAACAAATAGCCAAACTAAAAACAGAAAGGGGAATTATGTTTGAAAGTTATGTAAAGGAAATAATCAGTAAAAAGTTTAAGGGTCAAAAAGTCTCAGGGAAATTTTTTAATTTAGATGAAGAGGTTCAAGTTCCAACTATAAAAGAAATTAAAAATGTTGATGAAGGAGGGATTGAAATAGAGTGTCTTTTGATTGGCTCTGAAAATTGGTTAGTAGAAATAAAAGGAAGGTTTGGTGAATCTTCTGGAAATGATATTAAAAAATTTATAAGGAAAAAAGAAGGAATAGAAAAAATTGAAGATATTACAATAGATAAGTTATGGTTTATTTCAGAAGGGGACTTTAAAAAAGGAGCATATGGAATAGCAAAAAGGAAAGGAGTTTTGCTATCAAACAGAAAAGCTCTTGAAGATTTGCAATAAATCAAAATCAACTTTATGAAAATTCTACTTCTGAAGCATATTATTGCATTTATAATTCATTACTTTCTTTGTTATTTAAAATAGGAATTAAATCTGAAAATCATTCTGCGTCTATTATTCTATTTGAAAAATTGTTTGATAATAAAGAATTAGCAAAAATAGTTCTATGGGCAAAAGAAGAGAGAATAGATAAGCAATATTATGTAGAAACTCAGCAAGTTATTAAAGTAATTAAAGAGTCTTGCAATGAAATGATAATAAAAGCAGAAGATTTTTTGTTGAAATTAAAAACTCTTATTAGTGAATTAAGTAATGAAAAAATCAGCCAGATTAGAAAATCTTTTGAAGAGTTATTATATTAGATACCATACAGATTCTATGATTGGAGAGTTTGAATCATTATTACAAACATTGGCTCCTAAACCATGAATAAATTTATTAAAGAGGATTTTTAGGTGAGAGAAGCATTTATATATAATCAATTATATACCAATTATATAT
>CAZJVK010000060.1:0-3191 GCA_964549725.1 uncultured Candidatus Saccharibacteria bacterium
AGCCAGGCCTTCTGAAAAAGAGCCGACTAAATCATACTTCTTTAACAATTCTTTTCTGGATAATTCTTTCATTTCTTGTTCCTCCTTTTTTATTTAATTTTTAATTTACTGGGGTTAATATAACAAATTAAACACGTTTTGTCAATGGCTTGAGAATCTTGTTTTAGGGACGGCTCCTCAGAATAACTAAATTATCTTTAATAAATTCTTCTATTGCTGAAGTGGTTTGGCTTTTATATTTAGAATTGCTTTCTGCTACCCACCTAGCAAAATTATAAAATTCTTGATTGTCTACCTTGAGCCATTTGTTATTCTTAGCAAGAAATACCAATAACGTAGTTACCGCAACTCTCTTGTTGCCATTCTGGAAGGGATGGTTTTTAATCATAAGATAAAAAAGAATTGCTCCTTTTCTAACTAACCCCTTGTAAACATGTTCCCTACCAAATTGCTGAAAAGGAACTATAAGACAGCTTTCTAGAATATTAGGCTGTCTTGTATTAAATTCTGGTATTGGTTCGTCCCATTCCATATGTTTCTTAGTAAGAGCATAAGCAATTTCCTGAACATCTCCAATAAATACAGGGTTAATTCTTTTCATCTTATTCCTTGCCTAGTTTTTTCAAAAGTTCACCGTACTCGTCAGTTACTCTCGTTACGATATTCGTAATAAATTTCTTCTCACTAGGAGAAATCTTTTCTTTCAAAGCGGGAGAAAGGCTTTCTTTGTTAATAATATAATTCCGCCCAACCTTCTCTGCCGGAATTTCACCTGATTTTACCTTTTTATGTATAGCAATACGACTAATACCCAAAAGTTTGGCTACTTCTGTGGTAGAAAGATATTTTTCGTTTTTATTGTTGTTTTTGTTAACCATTATTTAATAAGTTAACATATGTTAACTTATTATACAATGCCTAACGTTTCGAGGGATTGTCCCCTTTAGGGGTTACTCTTGTTATGGGGACAGTCCCCAAAAATTGGAGGCTGGGAACCCGCATCGGGAGTGGGCTCCAAGACGAAAAATCAGATTTGTCAAAAAATCGACGCGAAACAATATTATTTATCCTTTTTAATAAACTTTAGTTTCTAACTTCTTCAGAATCGATCCCCGCATATACAAATCTTGTATATTCTTGACGCGCCTGCTTCAAATCGTACATACCGATATAAGATAAAAACCTATCCCTATCTATTAAATCATCATCGTAATCTTCTTGGCAATAAATAGGAAAACTGTTCCAACGGTAACTTTCTGGCGTTTTTGCTAATCCAGCATGAACTGCGTTTAAATCAATATAACGTCCAGCTGACCAAAAATAATTCTCTTTATCAATTACATTACTATAAAACCTATCTTGAAAGACGTGACCAGAACGATTATAACAATGATTAAAGTAAATGGCATATAAAAAATTAACCCGTCCCATGATTTTTGAAATGGATGCGTCTTGCCTTTCAATTAGTAAATGAAAATGATTCGGCAAAAGATTGTAAGAATAAAAATAAAACGGTAATTCCTTTTTAACTTGTCTAATAATGCTCAGTAATTTTTTATAATCGCGGATCCTTAAAAAAGTTTTTTTCTGATTATTTCCTCGACAAACAATATGAAAAATTGTTTCGTCTTGATCGATGTCTTTTCTGGCTTTTCTAGACATATAGTTAATTTTAATAAAGGATTAATTTGAGGTCGATTTTTTGACAAATTGAAAAATCTAGCTTGGAATCCGCTCCGGATACGGCTTCCCAGTCCCCGAAATCGGGGGACTGTCCCCAGAATAAAATAATAACTAATCACTGATAAGTTTGAAATACCAGTCGGCTGGGCCAGCTGAATAATTACCAGAAAATACACAACTATTATCACAAGTGTTATTCTTCCCTTTATATTTACCTCGGCCTGCTTCACCATTTTCGTAAGCAGAATCACCTGTTTTAATAGCGTTAAACCACTTGTTGTCAAAAAGGGCGTCTTGAGGGCCGGGAGAATCCAAAACCAACCAGTATTTAACACCGGCCTGCAGGTTTACGGAGTTATTAAAAGTGAAGGCAAAATCCTCATTAGCGTTGGGATTAAAAATTGGACCCTTTACCGCCTCCGCTATCACATTTCGAAAATCGGGGGTGTCGCTTGCAACACTACTAAGAACAGAAAGTCGGAGATTAGAATCATAACTAGGGCCACCTCCTCTTTTTTTCATTTTTAGTTTTGTAATAAATTTATTGAAAGTAATACCATTTTCAGGAGTAATGCTTTGAAAGCTGGCGGGTTGATATTCAGAAGTTTTCTGATTTACATTTCCCCATCCATCGCTCCAGCCATCAAATTGGGTTTGAGCTAAAATAGGAGTAATAATGAAATAACTCCATGAAATAGTTAAAATATTCGACGTGTTACCGAAATCGTCTTTGGCTCTTACAGCAATTAAGAATTTATCATCGGGCGAAACCTGCCTTTGATAATTTTCTTTAGTACCCACATCCTGCCAATTATTACCAATCTCAGTAGTGGTGGAATAGCTTATCTCATAAGTTATTTTATTATCAATTGTATCCAAATCAGTGGCAGATTTCCAACTAGTTAAGAGCCGAGTGTATGCATCATTAAGGGTTGTGGAAATTGGGCCTTCTAATTTAGGAGATGATTGTTCCGGCGGGCTGGATTGAAAATGATATTTGGTTTTATCAATTGCAACAAGTTTAAATTTTCTACGATCAGCACTAGATGTATTATAACCGTAAAAAGCAAGGGTGAAATAATCACTGTTAAAATCTAAGTTTAAATCACTAACAGAACTAGCAAGTTTTATAAGAAGATGATTGTCCTCTCCTAAGCTATAATCTTCATAATTCAGCGAATAAGCACTGGCAGTTCCAGCATTTGTACAAAGACCCGAGATATCAGAAAAAAGCACTGCTTTCTCAGGTCTCTCGCCGCTCGTGCAATGTTTAAACTTTGTATACACGACATCAGGATTATTTAAATCTTTCCACCCATAACCACCGCCCTGTAAAGTAAACGAATTTTCAGCGGGCGCTTCTTTATTTAAATAAAGAACCACCATTTTTCGTGTTTGGTTATCTCCTCCCTGATAAAGATCCGGAATAAAAGGATATCTCGGATAATAAAACTCGGCTAAATAGGTATTACTTGGAGAAACCCGCGGGTCTTTGTAAATATAAAAAT
>CAZJVK010000061.1:0-3139 GCA_964549725.1 uncultured Candidatus Saccharibacteria bacterium
ACTCCTTTCTTTTTTAATTTTTAAATATCTGCTCACATTTTATAACACCTATCGTAAAATGTCAAGCCTCACACTTAAGTTTTTCTATTATTGAACAATCATTTTATAATAGAAACTTTGGAGAAGGATTTGAAAAATTTTGTTTTACTGGTATATTTGATATGGAGAGCCCTGGCTCATCCGTAGCTTTATGCGAAGGAGAGCCCTCGTGGCGGAACTGGAAGACGCGCCAGCTTTAGGAGCTGGTCTCGCAAGGGGTAGAGGTTCAAATCCTCTCGAGGGCACAGGTTTATTGAAAAAGGTTAATTAGAAATATATACTGATTTGTGTGTGAGTTTGTGTAAAGGGCGGTTAGCTCAGTTGGTTAGAGCGCTATCTCGACATGGTAGAGGTCACTGGTTCAAGTCCAGTACCGCCCACACAAAGGGCCTATGGTATAGGGGTAACACACATCCATGGCATGGATGAGTCCGGGGTTCGATTCCCCGTAGGTCCACAAAATTTAAATAACAGGCGGGATGCCGGAGTGGACGAACGGGGCTGTCTTGAAAACAGCTGTGTCCGAGAGGGTACCGGAGGTTCGAATCCTCCTCCCGCCGCATTTTAATAAGCTTAGTGTAAATAATATAAAGTAAAAACAACCCTTAATTAGGGGTTGTTTTTTAGTACGCCCGACAGGACTCGAACCTGTAACCTCTGACTCCGCAAGCCAACGTTCTATCCAGTTGAACTACGGGCGCATGTTTAAAACCTGAAACGTTCCAAAATAGCATCAAGCAATGAACTTTCATATTCTTTCTCCTCCAAGTGTTCTTTTAATATCTTTCTTGCTTTAGAAGTTATTTTTGAATCAGCCTGTATCTTTACAATTGGATTCACGAGTGTTTTTTTCTTAATTATTATTTCATTTAAACTCTCCGGCCTATGTCTTATCGCAAACCACTCAATCTCATCATATTTGTACGCAGTATCTTTTCCAATGTAAATTCCTTCGTTGTCAATTTTAAATTCTATTATTCTTGGCCGGCGTTGGCTGATGGAAATAACCATCACCGCTGCTATTACGATGAAAATGGCAAAGAAAAAATTTTTTTGCCAAAGAGCAAAGATAAACAAAATGGTTGCTATTCCACTTACCCAGAGATACCAATCCCATCCTTTTTTGAAATATCTGTATTCGGCGGCTTGCCAATTAATTTCTTTTTCCTCTTTGTTTTCCATAATTTTATTATACATAAAAGAGACGTGACCCCGACCGGATTTGAACCGGTGTTGCTGGAATGAAAATCCAGAGTCCTAGACCGGGCTAGACGACGGGGCCGGTGCGGTGGGGGAGGGATTCGAACCCTCGGTACCCGTAAAGGTACAATGGTTTAGCAAACCATTTCTTTCGGCCTCTCAGACACCCCACCTTGTCTTCAAATATTATATCAATTTCTTTTTATTTTCAAATATTTTTCAAGTTCAATGTTAGGAGATTCAACTTCTCAATAATTTGCTATTTAAGACAAATTTCTGTTAATCTTTGTTAGCAATGAAAAAACGATCACCCATAATATCAATATTAGGTCATGTAGATCACGGAAAAACTACGATTTTGGATAGGATTAGAAAAGATAACATTGCGGAAAAAGAAGCCGGCGGTATTACCCAGGCAATTGGAGCATATGAAATTGAGCACCAGGGCCGAAAAATTACTTTTATTGACACTCCTGGTCATGAGGCTTTTTCCAAAATGAGAGCCCGCGGGGCTAAAGTGGCTGACTTGGCTATTTTAGTTGTGGCTGCTGACGACGGTGTAATGCCCCAAACCAAAGACGCAATAAAACATATTAAGGAAGCCGGGATTCCGTATGTTGTGGCGATAAATAAGATTGATTTGCCCGGAGCCGACATTGAAAAAACTAAACAGGACTTAGTTCAAGCCGAGGTTTTCCTTGAAGGTATGGGTGGTGATATATCATATCAAACTATTTCAGCTTTAAAAGGCGAAGGTATTGACGAGCTCTTGGATTTAGTAAATCTTGTGGCTGATGTAGAAGGATTAACATATAATCCTAATGTTCCCGGTGAAGGCATTATTTTAACGAGCGTTCGCAACTCTAATCGTGGTATCACTGTTGGTTTAATTATAAAAAATGGGGAGATAAAAAAAGGAGATAAACTATTTTCTGAGAGTACCGAGGGAAAAGTCAAAGTTCTTGAAAACTTTTTAGGAGAACAAGTTGAGAAACTTATACCCAGCTCCCCGGCTTTAATACTCGGCTTCGAAAACCTACCGGAAGTTGGGGAAATTTTCAAAGTTGGCGAACGACCGGAAATTTCAAAAGCTACAGGACCTCAAATCAAAGAAGATATTCCTGAAGGCGATAAAAAAGTAAAAGTAGTGGTTAAAGCCGACGAATCCGGTTCACTTGAGGCGGTTGCCGATATGATTTCCCGACTCTCAAAAGAACCCCCTATAATAATAAGTAAAGGAGTTGGTAATGTTAATGAGTCAGACCTGAAGACTGCCGCAAGCTTTAACGCAGTGGTTATTGGCTTTAACGCTAATGTTGATAAAGTGGCTGAGAATTTTGCTAAAATCCAAAAGATAGACATTATTACTTCCGATGTTATTTACGAACTTGAAGAAAAACTAAGAGAGTATATTGAAGAACATGCCGTAAAAGAAAAACGGACTATTGAGATTTTAGCTATTTTTAACGCTAAGGAAGGTAATCAGCAAGTTGTCGGCGGCAAAGTAATTGGAGAATATATTGAGAACCAAGAGAAATTTGAAATATTTCGGGATGATAATAAAATAGGCGAGGGCCGAATTATTAATCTTCAATCCGGCAAGGAAGATATTGCCCGAGCCGAAGAAAATCAGGAAGTCGGACTTCTTGTTAAAGCTGATGTTAATATTTTAGAAGGCCATCACTTGGTATTTACATAGTAAATAGCTGGTATAGGCGAAGCCTGCTCTTGGGGCGTTCGCCTGAAATAAAAACACATTCGTGTTTTAATTTCATTCTCACTACCAAGTGTAGGCAAAGCTTGCCCCTGCGTTGGCTCGAAAAATAAATACAAGCATTTATTTTGTGCCCTGGGCTTCGCTATGCTTCGCATATAGCTCAACCCGTCTCCGCTGTTCGAA
>CAZJVK010000062.1:0-3096 GCA_964549725.1 uncultured Candidatus Saccharibacteria bacterium
TCTAAAGACAACCTGTTTCTAACGGGATTCACTTTTTATTAAAATTAATACTCGGATGGAAAAAATCCTTAACATATATAAACCCTTAGGAATGACCACTGTCCAAGCGTTGGAGGAGTTTAAAAATAAAAACCCTGAATATCAGAACATATCTTTGGCATACACCGGCCGCCTTGATCCTATGGCCGAAGGAGTTTTGGTGGTTTTAGCCGGCAAAGAAAGATATAACGCCAAGAAATATCAAAAGTTGAATAAAGAGTACCTTGCCAAAATTCTCTTCGGCTTCTCGACCGATAGCTATGACCTTCTGGGAATTATTAAAAAAGAAAGCGTTCCCGAAGTGAAGAAAAATGACATTGAAAAAATTTTAAAAAAATATGAAGGCAGAATAAATCTTCCTCTTCCTTCATATTCCTCATACAGAATTAGAGGCAAACCCATGTTTTATCTTGCTCGGAAAGGAGAGCTTCATAAAAAAGATATTCCGGAAAAAGAAATGGTTGTTTATGAAACAAAACTTGAGAACTTTTATGAAATTTTATCCTCCGGTCTTCATAAATACATCCGTGATACAATAAGAAAGGTGAAAGGGGATTTCCGACAGGAAGAGATACTCGCTAATTGGGAAAGAATTTTTAAAAAGTCGGAGCAGAAAACATTTCCTCTTGCCGAAATCACCTTTAAAGTTTCGGGCGGAACATATATTCGTTCCATTGCGGATGATATTGGGAAAAATCTTGGAATAGACGCTCTTCTTTACCATTTGAAAAGAACTCAAGTGGGGAGATTTACTAAAGAAAGTTCGGTGATAATATAAATATTATAACGGAGATATGAAAATTTCATCCAGAGAAATTAAAAAAGCGGGTTTGAAAACATGGGAAAATTTTAAAAGAGTCATTCCGGCAATTCTTAGCATATTTATTTTAGTAAGTTTTCTCAAAGTGGTTGTTCCTAAAGAATTCTATGCCAAAATATTTTCCGGAATTCCTATCCTTGATGCTTTAATAGGAGCTATTTTAGGTAGTATTTCAGCGGGAAATCCTTTAACAAGTTATGTTATGGGCGGTGAAATCTTAGACCAGGGAGTTGCTCTTGTGGCGGTAGTTGCCTTTCTTTTGAGTTGGGTGACGGTGGGTATTATCCAGCTTCCGGCCGAGAGTTTAATTCTCGGAAAAAAATTCGCCTTGGTTAGAAACCTCGTGAGTTTTGTTTCCGCTATTGTTATTGCCATCTTAGTTGTTTTAACCCTTAGTATTATATGAAAAACCAAATAAAAAAGATTATTTCCGGGAATTTCACTTTCTTTCTTATTGTATTAATCGGTTCTCTTGTTGTTTATTTCATAAACCCTACTCTTGTCGGTGAAGTTTTTTCCGTCTTCTTTTCTCTTTTAAGAAAAATTACCCCGATATTACTCTTTGTCTTCGCTCTTATTTTTGCCTTTAATCTTTTTATAAAACCTAAAGTAGTGGCAAAATACCTAGGAAATGAAAAAGGATTTACTGGATGGTTGGTTTCAATTGCAGGTGGTATAATTTCAATGGGCGCGATATATATGTGGTACCCGCTTCTGGCCGATTTGAGGGAAAAAGGGATGAAAGATTCACTTATCGTCGCTTTTCTTTACAACCGTTCTATTAAAATTCCTCTTCTACCTTTCCTCGTTCATTATTTTGGTCTTGTTTTTACAATCACTGTAACTGTTTATATGATTCTTTTTTCTATAATAAACGGAATTTTGGTTGATAAAATAATAAATACTAATAAAAAAATATGAAGATAACCATAGCTTCCTCAGGTAAAGACAAGGAGAGTGAAATAAGTTCTCAAGCTGCACACGCCCTGTTTTTCTTGGTTTTTAACGGAGAAGGTGAATTAATTGAAACCTTTGAAAATCCATACGATATAGAAATGAGAGGCACCGGACCTGCTATAGTCGATCTTTTAGCTGAGAAAGGCACCGATGTTTTTATAGCTGAAAACATAGGCGAACGAATGGCTCGGGCTTTAGAAACTAAGAACATCCGTTATCAGAAGGTCAGTTCAGGCACCGTAGCAGAAGCCCTTCAAGTAGGTTTGTGATTGAAGATTTAAGGTCAAAGGAAAAAGAAAAAGAATTTAAATTCTTAACACGATTTAAGCGTAATGAGTAACGTACCTAAAATAAACATCGTTAAAGCCTCCGGCGAGATTGAATTATATTCCCGAAAAAAGTTTCGGGAATCATTGAGACGAGCCGGTGTTGGTAAACTTCTCATTAACGAAACCCAAGCAAGGGTTGAGGGTAAGCTGAAAGAGGGCATATCAACCGAAGAATTATATAATCTTGCCAAAGGTTTTCTTGCTGAAAAACATATTCCTGCAGCTGCCAAATACTCCCTAAAAAAAGCGATTATGGAGCTTGGTCCGGCCGGTCATCTTTTTGAAAGATATTTTGCGGCGGTTTTGTCCGAATATGGCTATCAAACTCAAACCAATCTTATATTACAAGGTGAGTGTGTTACCCATGAAATTGATGTGTTCGCCGAAAAAGGCGACTCCCGTTATTTCATTGAAGCCAAGTATCATAATTCCCGGGGTATCAAATCCGATGTCAAAACCGCTCTTTACACCTACGCTCGTTTTCTTGACATCAAAGCTAATAGGGGAAATAAATTCAATCTTAAATCCTGGCTTGTAACCAATACCAAATTCACCGGTCAAGCTATTAAATACGGCGAATGTAAAGATATAAAGATGACCGGTTGGGGTTATCCTAAAGGGGAAAGCCTTGAAAAATTAATTGAGAACAAAGACCTTTATCCAATAACGGTTTTGCCGGCAATAAATCACTATGCCAGAAAACAATTATCCGAGGCAGATATCTATTTTGCCAAGGATTTAACTAATTTTTCAGCCGGCGAGCTTGTTAAAAAATTTGATATTCACAACGACATAGCTTTAAATATTGAAAAGGAGGCAAAGGAATTCATAAATAGTTTGTAATAAAAATCAAAGATTTTTTGTCCCTGCGTTGATTCGCAAAAGATAAAAATCTCATCTCAACAAGTTCCTATTAATTTTCTTTAAGTTCGGTTGCTCGGGGCTTCGCTA
>CAZJVK010000063.1:0-2986 GCA_964549725.1 uncultured Candidatus Saccharibacteria bacterium
CTAATTTCAGGCATTCAACCCACCGGACGGTTGCATCTTGGCAACTACCTTGGAGCATTAAGTAATTTTGTGAAGATTCAAAACTCTGAAGATTATAACCCATACTTTTTTGTGGCTGATTATCACTCTCTTACGATTAATTTCAGTCCCAAAAAGAAACGGGAGGAGATTAGAAATCTAATCAGAATTTACCTGAAAGCCGGTCTCAACTCGGAGAAAAGCGTTATATTTGTCCAGTCCGCCCTCTCTGCTCATACTGAACTAACCTGGATTCTTGCTACTGTCACTCCGTATGGAGAGTTAAGCCGCATAACTCAGTTTAAGGAGAAGAGCAAAGAAAACAAAAACAACATAAACGCAGGCCTTTTTCTTTATCCCGTTCTTATGGCTGCTGATATTCTTTTATACGACGCCAAATGGGTGCCGGTCGGAGATGACCAGTTACAGCACCTGGAATTTACCCGAGAAATTGCCCGACATTTTAATAAAAAATTCGGTGAAACTTTTATTGAGCCAAAACCCTTAATGACCGAAACCCCTCGTCTTATGAGTCTTAATAATCCCGAAAACAAAATGTCTAAATCCTCTCCCAAGGGTTGTCTTTTTCTTGATGATTCACCGGAGGAAATCGAAAGGAAGATTAAATCAGCCGTCACCGATTCAGGAACCGAGGTAAAATATAATGAAGACGACAAAAAAGCTATTAGCAATCTAATGCTTATTTACGCCTCATTGTCCAACAAACCAATTAAGGGTATTGAGAGAGAATTTAAAGGCAAGGGGTATGGTGAATTTAAAAAATCTTTGATTTATTTACTAATTGACACATTAGAGCCCTTTAGAGAAAAGAAATATTTGGATAAAGAAATTGAAAAGATAATTGAGGATGGAAACAATAAAGCTAGAAATATTGCCGATAAAAAACTTCAGGAAGTAAAAAAGAAAATAGGTGTTGGTATAATATAAAGTTTTATTAAATGGACAAATTAAAAATCGGTTCAACTGAACCGATTTTACAAAGTTATAGACCAAACACTACAGGTCAAATATTAATTATTTCACAAACTTCAAGTTTATTCTCTTGTCTTCTTTCTTAACCTCTTTAATCTCGAATTTATACGTCTCGCCTTTTGTAAGTTTTGTTTTCATTTCGCTTTCTCCGCCAAACTCAGTAACGTGAACTTGACCTTGTATTTTATCATCAAGTTTAATAATTGCGCCAAACGGATTTAAGTTATACACCTCGCCTTTAACTTTTTGACCTTCTTCATATTTTTCGTGAATTTCTTCCCACGGGTCCTTTTGTAATGCCTTTAAGGAAAGAGATATTTTGCCGTCTTTTATATCAATTATTTTCGCTTTAATTGTATCCCCTACATTTACAATTTCTTTCGGATTATCAATCATACGGTGAGCGAGTTCTGAAATATGAATTAAACCTTCCACATCCGTATTGTCAGTAAACTGAATAAAAACCCCAAAGTCAGCCACGCCGGTTATTATTCCTTCAATTTCCTGGCCAACTTCATAATTTCCGGCCAGTTCCCTAGAACTAATCTCGCCTGCCGCTTTTTCTGAGAGTATTAATTTACCAAGGTGTTGGTTAGCGTCAATAATCTTTACTTCCAATTTCTCGCCGACTAATTTTTGAAGTTCCTCCTCAATCCTTTTTGGGTCATTACTTTCAACGTTTGGGTAATTTTCTGGAGAAAGCTGGGAAGCTGGCAAGAAACCTTGAATACTTCCTACTTTAACCAGAAGGCCGCCTTTATTGGCATCATATGGTTTTACTTCAATTACTTCTTCTTTTTTGTAAAATTCATCAATCTTCACCCAACTTTTTTGATGTTCGGCTTCTGAAAGTGAAAGCTCGACAAAACCTTCATCATTATCAATTTCAAGTACTTTGGCTTGAACGGTATCGCCAACTTCGGATTCCTTAGAAGAGTCTCTTACTCCCAAAAGTTCACCGCGGTATATGATACCGGTGCCGTATTTACCAAGGTCAACGATTATTTCTCGGGAACCTTTCTCTAAAATCGCGCCTTCAATAAAATCGCCCGGTTTTAGGAAAACGAACATTTCCGGATTAGATTTAACAAATTGTATAAATAAATTACTTTTTATTTTCATAATTATTTGAAAATTTAGATATTCTTTAATTAATAACAATTAAATTGAGTATTCATCATAATTGAAAGAAAAATTTAATGCAAACGTCTTGGGGTGTTTAACACCCCAAGACGAATTATGAATCAAGAATTATGAATTATTTTCTTGCAAATATATTTTTGTATGCGATAATTAAATTAGGGATTATAACCTCATTATCTGCTATAAATTATCTGTTAAATGATTATAACTTACCAAGGTGACAATTATTTTAAATTTCAGTCGGGTAATACAACCATTCTTACTGACCCTACCGACCAGCGTTCTTTCCGTGGCGCCGATATTATTTTAAACTCCCAATACCCGGCTCCCGTTGGAAATAAAATTTCTAACAGGATTAAGAAACCCTCGCCTGAGAGCCGGGTTTTTTGGATTAACCATGCTGGTGAATATGAGATAGGTGGTGTTCGTATTCAAGGTTGGCAATCAACCTCGCTAAATTCGGAATCTTCAACAAAGTCAAACTTAAGTGATATTGAAAGAACTATATACCGCCTTGATTTTGATGATTTCAGAATAGCGCTTTTCGGTTTTTTGGAGGGTGTTCCCAAAGATGAATTTCAAAAACACCTAATTGGTATTGACATAGTGATTGCTCCGGCCAGCAACGGTGATTTTATGAAAGTATCGGATATGGTTAAATTCATCCGTCAGCTTGAACCGGCTTTAATTATTCTTCCTTTCACTAAAAACTTTAAAAACCTTTTGAAAGAATTCAACAAAGAAAAATGCGAAAAAGAAGAGAAAATTGTTCTTCGGAAAAATGATCTGGCTGAAAGTGAAATGGAAATTCGTTGTCTTAAATCCATTTAAT
>CAZJVK010000064.1:0-2930 GCA_964549725.1 uncultured Candidatus Saccharibacteria bacterium
CATGAATAATTCTATAGAGAAAATCGCAAAAATTCTTCGAACTGATGAAGATAATATTAGAAAGATTGATAAACGACTCTCAGCGGTGACCGGAAAAAGAAATGTGATGGATAAAATCTTGGAGGAAAATGAAACTAAGATAAATAGTCACCTAAACGAATTGGGAGTTTCCGGTAATTTTTATACCAAGGAAGTGTATAGCGCTCTAATTTCAAAAGTCGGAGCGGACAGTAAAGCATTTTCGGAGGCGATGGGGAATCCGATAGGTGGTGGGAGAGCGGATTTTAACGAAGTATTAACAATGATTAAAAAAGTCTCCGGCGAGCATAAAGGATTTTTTCTTAAAGAAGAAAAGGCCAGGGAGTTTCTGATTAATGAACCTCCTCGAAATGTGGTGAAATATCTGGGATATGATTCGGCCGCAAGTATGCTTGAAAAAGAGGATTTATTTGAAGTTTTCAGTTCTTTAAGGTTTTTGGAAGATTCGAAATGGTTAAATACTATCTTTTTTAAACAATATGGTAGTTTAAGGCCGGAGGATTTTGAGGAACGGGAAATTGTGATAAAAGTGCTGGATGAAAAATGGAATAAAGCAACTGAGGGTTTTATGAAGAAAAAGTGGCATAACATTTCGCACTTGAAGGAGATGGGGATTATATTTGTTATTCCAAAAGTTCTTGGGGTTCCCGGAGAATTATTGAGAATGGTGAGTTTGATATTTCATTATCTAAGTGAAATTTCGTTCTATTCCGAGTTGTTTGAGAAAAGTTCAGAGACGCCTCCGGTGTTTGCTAAGAATGTAATTTCTCTTTTAAAAGGCGATGTGATTGACCGGAAAATAATTGAAGAAGATAAATCACTTTGGCTGGTAATTCAGCGGTACTTAGCAAAAGAAGATGAAAATGATTGGCGGTTATTCGTACCCCATATTAATCCGGAAACTTTTCATTGGATGAGAGCCCAGCAAAGGTTGGCTGGAATAGGTGACAGTTTGGCTCGTTTTGGAAATAATTTAAAGTTTTGGGAAGATTTGGATTGGGTTGGCGACTATTTTAAAAATGAATCAGGCAACGAGATTTTAATAAGTTTTGATTTGGTTGATACGGTGATGAGTTTAGTCAAAGAGAAAGAGTTAATAAAATATTCTTATCACCACCAAGAGGCGCTTTGGAATAAGATTTTTATTGAATACTTCGGCCGGGACCAGTTGGAATATTTTTTAAAAGAATATCTACTTCAGGGGTATTTTGAGATATAATAATTAATAAATATAATATGAGTTTATTAGAACTACTTAAAAAATATGAGAGTGAAGGAAGGGCGATGGGTCATTTTAACATTGCTAATTTTGATATGTTAAAAGCTATTTCTCGCGTAACAAGGAAATACAATGTACCGGTTGTAATCGGTACTTCGGAAGGGGAAGGGAATTATTTAGGAATTCACCGCAGTGTGGATATGATAAAGAGTTACAATGAAGAATTTGGAAAAGAAGGCGGATATCGTTTATTTTTAAATGCTGACCACGCTCATTCGGTTGAAAAGGTAAGGGAAGCGGCGGAGGCGGGATACGATGCCGTTATCTTTGACGCAGCTAATCTTGGTTTGGAGGAAAATATAAAAAAGACCAAGGAGGCGGTTGAGGCGGCTAAGAGAATAAATAACCAAGTGGTTGTTGAAGGCGAATTGGGATATATAGGCAAATCCTCAAAGATTTTGGATAAATTCCCTGAAGATGTTTCAATTGAACCTGAAAATTTACCTACGGCCGAGGATGCTCGGAAATTTGTAGAAGAAACCGGCGTGGATATGTTAGCCCCTGCGGTGGGGAATATTCATGGGATGCTTAAAAACGCTAAAAATCCTGATTTGAATATTGAAAGAATTAAGGAGATACGGGAAGCGGTTTCAGTTCCGCTTGTTCTACACGGCGGCTCCGGTCTTTCAGATAACGATTTTAGAAAAGCGATTAAAGCCGGTATTTCTTTAATTCACATTAGCACCGAGATTCGGGCGGCTTGGCGAGAAAGTTTGGAAAAAGTTTTAGAGAATAAGCCTGATGAAATAGCTCCATACAAGATTGTTCCACCGGTAATTAAGAGAATAGAAGAAGTGATAGAGGGTAAAATTAAGCTTTTTTATAATCTATAAAAGTTGATATGGCTGACAAAATCAAAAAGTTAATAATGGAAATTAGAGCTGGCGCTGGCGGCAATGAAGCCGCTCTTTTTGCTGAAGACCTAGGTAGGATGTATAAGAACTATTGCCAAAACCAAGGGTGGGAGTTTAAGGTAACTAATTATACCCGGAACGAAGGCGGAGGATTTAAGACTTTAATTGTTAAAATTAAAGGCAGCGAAGCGTATGAAGCTTTAAAATATGAATCGGGGGTGCACCGAGTTCAGCGTGTGCCGGAAACTGAAAAAGCAGGCCGTATTCATACTTCAACCGCCTCGGTGGCGGTATTACCGGTAATTAAATCGGAAGAAGTGGAAATTAATCCTAATGATATTGACGTTTCCTTTTTTCGCTCGTCGGGTCCTGGGGGACAGAACGTGAATAAAGTTGAAACGGCGGTTCGGATTACGCACAAGCCGACCGGAATTACAATTTCATCCCAAAATGAGCGGTCGCAGGCTAGAAATCGGGAGCAGGCAATGACAATGTTAAGAGCGGAACTTTATAAGCGGGGACAGGAGAGCAAACAGAAAGAAATCAGTTCGACAAGAAGAGAACAAATCGGAGAAGCTCAACGGGCGGAGAAAATTAGGACTTACAATTTTCCTCAGAATCAAATTACCGACCATCGGATTAATAAAAAATGGAAGCAACTTGCGCGGATAATGGATGGCGGTTTGGATGTGGTAGTAAGGGCTATGAAAAAGAAACTTGGTTAAGCCAATTGATGGGTGTTCAACACCCATCATTAA
>CAZJVK010000065.1:0-2879 GCA_964549725.1 uncultured Candidatus Saccharibacteria bacterium
TTGTTTCATTGCCTCATTGCTTCATTGTTAAACTCAACTCAAACTCAACTCAAACAATATTGGGATGTTTAACATCCTGAAGGATGAACGACATCCAGGGGCCCCAGTGAAACTTCACTGCCGCGCCTAACGGCACGAAAAGCGAAAAATAAGCAGTATAGTTTCACCGGGCGGGGATGTTCGTTTGCTTTCTTGTGTTTTAAGCGTTTTTATGTGTTATAATGAGGGCAGCGAGAGTTTTCTTAAAGGTCGAAGCCCCCGCAGAAATTTCAGTGTAATTTCACGGGGTAAAGAGAAAATAGTTAGTAATTTAAGAATTATGAAAAAAGGTGAACTTATTGATGCAGTTTATGAAGCTGCAGGTCTTGATACTAAAAAACAGGCTGATGATGTAGTGAATGCTGTTTTTGATATCATTACCAAGACTTTAGCTAAGGGCGAAGAAGTAGGAGTAACCGGCTTTGGTACTTTTAAGTCTTCTAAGAGAGCGGCCCGAATGGGTGTTAACCCTCAAACTGGCGAGAAGATACAAATTGCGGCAACAACTGTCCCTAAATTTTCTGCTGGAAAAGGTCTTAAAGAAGCTGTTAAAAAATAGTCCTTAGTAAATAAAAGCCCCGTCCCGAGAACCTCGGGACGAGGCTTTTTTTTATCGACCTTTTTAAGGATTTATTCGAGTAGTTTCCTCACAAAACTACTCATTTCAATAAAAGTCTGATAAGCTCCCTTGATGTTTTCCCAAGAAGCGCTTATTAAACCCCTTATTGACCTTTCCTGTTTTTTGTTAAATGTTTCCGTGATTTGCAAAGTTGAGGTTGAGATTAGTGAAGTTGAGGTTGAAATTGACGGTGTTGAAGTTGAAATTGGCAGTGTTGAGGTTGAAATTAATAAAGTTGAAGTTGAATTTGACTCAGTTGAGGTAGCCGTTGAGGAAGAAATAATAGGGATAGTTGAAGTGCTTTGAATTTCGGTTGAAGTGGCAATTTCTTCGATGATTGGCTTGAGGGGAGCGGTATTCTCCGTGATAAAAAGTTCCATAGCTTCTTCATTCTCAACCTCGGCATTTTCAATTAATTTCTCGGCATTTTCAAACATATTTTTAAGTTCATCTATTTGGCTGAAGCCAGCCTGTTCAAGAATTGTGATATCGTTGCTGATTTTCTCAAGTCGGCGATTTGAAATTTGAAGAGCTTCCTTTTCTTTTTTTATGAGAAGTAAGTTCTGAATTTCATCTTGAAGTGGAAGATAATTTTCTTCGCGCCAAGTCTTAAAATCAATAGCCATCTGTTGAATTTCTTCTAAAACAAGAGAACTTTCATTTTCACTCGCATTTTCTTTAATGTTTTCATAATAACCTATGATTTCGTTTAGTTTTTCAACTACTTCGTCTTTCCAGTTAATTAAGCGTTCATTTTCAATTTTATCAAGGGCAATTAGTTTGATTTTAAGATTTTTAGCTTCGGTCATTGAAAGGTTTGTCGCCTCTTTAAAAAGTTCAATACAGAGAGCTACGTCAAAATGACTGTCCTCATCTTTAGCTTTAATGAGTTTGTCAATATCTTCCTGGGTTTCCTGGAGTTGATTTTCAACGTCCGATTCTTGAGCAAAAGCAATCCCGCTTCCAAAGAAAGCAAGAATAATTAAGAAAATGATTATTTTTTTGAAAGTTTCAAGCATAGTATGTGAAAATTGTTTTGGTGTTAGAATATTACTCTATTTAAAAGCGCATCAATTTCTTCGTTATCATTTACAACTTCGAGTTTATTATTAATATATTTCTGTTCAGCCTCAAGCACAGAGGTGTTCATATGATTAGTTCTATAATCACTTATTTCAGTCAGAGCCGAAGCGATAGTGTTATGAATATTTTGAGAATAAGTAATTTCCTCAATTTGGAGATTAATACTCATTTCATTAAATTCTTCAGCCAGAGAATTTTCATTAAAAGAGGAAGAAATAGCAGGTTGCTTGACGGCGAAGAAGGTTTTAGAGCTTACAATAGCCAAGATTATAGCAGCCAAAGCAAAGCCAGCGACCCAAATAGGCGCAAATTGTATGTGGGGTTTGACAGTTAAAACAAGATGCCGAGTGTTTTTAACGAAATCCGGCTCAGGTTCAATCTTTTTCAATATTTTTAGCCCTTCAATTATTTCTTTTTCTTTTAACATAAACCGTTTGTGAATTGTTATATGATATTCAATATTGAATAACTTATTTATTTTTTGATTCTGATTCTTGAAAAAAACACTTTATTTTTTTTAGGGCTCGATGTTGAGTGACTCTCACAGCGCCGCGGCTTTTATCAAGCGCTTGAGCAATTTCCTCATTGGAGAATTCCTCAACAAACTTCATTATTATAACATCTTGTTCGTCCTCAGTTAAAATAGTAAGTGATTTTTTGACTTGTTTGAATTTAGTTAGATTGTCAATCTTTTCTTCAAGTTTATAAGAAATAGCAAATTGCTGGTCATATTTTATATCATCAATATTGATATGGTCTTTAGCGGTACGGTAATAATCAATGATTAAGTTTTTAGCTATACGGTAGAGCCAGCTTGAAAATTTGGCTTCTTTTTTTATTTTAAAACTCGAAACATTTTGCCAGGCTTTTAAAAAAACCTGTTGGGTAAGATCCTCAGTTTCCGATTTATCGTTGATACGAAAGAAAACAAAACGGTAAATACCCGATATGTACTTGTCGTAGAGCTGTCCGAAGGCTTCCTGATCGCCTTTTCGCGCTTTTTTAATGATTTTTTTCTCGTTCATATATTAAAACGATAAACTTCGGTTTTTGTTTCGGAAATACTGAAAAATAATTGTAACGTTACAGATAATACCCACGGTTTGTGTTTTTATTTTAACTTTTTAGACGGAAGATG
>CAZJVK010000066.1:0-2798 GCA_964549725.1 uncultured Candidatus Saccharibacteria bacterium
GCCAGTTCAAGGTCTTCGTTTCTTAATGCTTCAATAAACATATTCAAGGTTTCCTGCGGGGTTTTACCACCATAAGTATCCTCGGAGAGTTGTTTTTGCCAGCCCTCATAAAGTTCAACGAACTCCTCGGTATTTTTCCTGCCTTCCCTTCT
Organism: uncultured Candidatus Saccharibacteria bacterium; assembly: GCA_964549725.1. Taxonomy (GTDB): domain Bacteria; phylum Patescibacteriota; class Minisyncoccia; order UBA6257; family GWB1-50-10; genus DATGCT01. The sequence goes on from CAZJVK010000066.1 coordinate 153, forward strand.
TTCAACCGCTTCCGGCTCAAAATACTGAATTAAAAGCACGGCGATTACAATTAGGGCAATTATTCCGAATACAACAAAAAGCCGCCTTTTTGAAGGCAGCTTGGACTTCTTTTTGGGGTTTTCAAATTCCGGCTCTTCGGTCGGAATGAAATTAGAATCGGAGTTGAAATTGAAATTTTGATTGGACATGAGATATGAAAACCGCCCCGGAGGGCTTCACCTCACCTCCAAGATTAAATTTAAACGATACATATTAAGTAAAACCTTGGAGAACTATAAAGTCAACTAAACTTATCCACAACAACTGAGGGATGTTCAACATCCCTCAGTTACTTTATTTCAATAAATCATCTAATTCGCAAGAAAGCAGGGTCGACTTATTAAGCACAATCTGCTCTTTCTGGTTTAAGTTATCAGCAGTCATTCTAATAACTTTAGTTGTTATGTCATCACCCAGTATAACTTTATTTGTTTTGTTAAAATACTTCTCTGTTTTCTGATAGAAAAGAGTTGCGTACTGCTTTAGTTTTTCCTGAGATGGCGAACGACTGGTTGAGCCGCTACTTGTAAATTCAATCATCTCGTTTAGTTTTTTGTCTTCTTTAATTGATAAATCTCCTTCTCGAAACATAATCCAATAATCGCTAAGAATATAAACAATCTGCGCAGAACTGCCATCCTCGGTTTTATAAGAATAGATGAAATAGAAAATACCCGGGAGCAGATCGTGATGTATTTTAATATGTTCAAGTTCTGTTACGGTACAGATTTTGTACGCATCAAAAAGCCGTAAATAACTCTCCCGCCAATTTTTAAGCCAGTTTTTAATGTAAGGATAATCCACAAAAAGTGGAAGAAGGTCCTGCTTTAAGTTTTCATCACTCACCTTATTCATTTGGAGTGTTAGCTTGTCAAAAAGAGCCCTGGGGTTTTTTATATTAATGCTTTTGGCCATGAGATAATCAAAATCCGGCACTACCTTTTTATTCATATACCAAAGAAGGTCATAGATATCACGCCCCTTTTCTTCATAAACCGTTTCTCCCACTCCGCGGGTTCCACGTAGAAAAATTGCCGCGATTTTGCTCGCCATAAGCGCTGACATATTGTAAGTCACGACAACAAAAGAAAACTGATCCTGATTTATTGGTCTGCGCTCCTGAACCGTTTTTGGTGCGACAAAGTTATTAAGATCGATTTTAATATGAACCTGTTTTGAGGGATGGCCGAAACTTAGCTCTTCTCCAATATGGAATTTTAGAAGCAACCCCCTGCCAGTAGTTATTTTTATTGTCAGGAAGTCAGTCCCAATGCTATATGTATTTTTGAAGTGCTTTTCAATTTCATTCTTCAGTTTCTCTAAAAACTTTTTGGTTATTGCGTGAGAAATCTCAAAATCTAAATCAACCGACATGCGATTGAGTCCATGAATGATACGAAGGGCAGAACCACCATACATAATCCATTTACTATATTCCGGGTGGTGATAAATAAAATTGAGTACATAAAACTGCAACTCCTCTTTAAGAACATTGCGGCGTGTTTCAATATCAAGCTCGCCGTAGGCGGCAAGATCATCAAGTTTTCGTTTTAATGTAATTAAAATCTGTTCACTCATGTTTTAAATATTTTTTAATTATTTCATAGAATTTGTCCTGTTCACTATTATCTATTTCGTTAATATCTATTCGTAACCTTTCAACCATTAGTTTAATATTTTCCATCTTAACCCCACGAAACTGGTGGGTTTTGAAATAGAGTAAATCAAACAGAGCTTTTGCCGGGGAAGCAATGAAAAAATTAAACCTCCCTTTAGCTGAAGAAAAGTCCGAGAATAATTCCTTCTGAATTGACTGATAGGAAAAACTGCCTACCTTCGTATCATAGGTTCTGGTGGTCTTCTGTGTTACTGAAGTAATAGTGCGTATTGATTCTGTGGTGAGATTATAATACTGCAACGCGGCCCATGAACTCACATACGAGGGTTTGCGAAGAATGTTAGCCAGATAGAACGGATAGGATATATCGCCTTTATTTTTGCTATAAAAATCCGCGGATATATACATTCCTTTCTTTAGCTTAAAAATTTCTTTGCACTTCAAGAAGCGGCTGATGTAGGTATCGACCGTAGTATTTTTAAGCCCTAACTGACCACCAAGCTGACGAACAACGTCTTTGCTGAAGTAGGGCAGGTTTTTCAACTGTTCCAAAAGGTTTTTTCTACTTTTCATAACTATGACATTAGTGTATCAGATGTGAAATATGCTGTCAATAGGTATAAAAATAAATAATGTGCGGGTACCGAACACCCGAAAATTGTATTTTGTTACTCTTTAACCAATTAGGGGGTGTTCAACACCCCCCGGTTGGGTTTTTACATCGGAAGCTTTGAGCTTTGAGTTTCCTATAACCTATAACCTACTCGCACAAGTGAGGAGAAAGATTGAAAACTTGTTTTTTATCTTTTCCGAATGCCGTGCGAGCAAGCTTTGCTTATAACCTAATTTAATAACTATTATACATTGCTTCTATTTCTGTTGCTGATAAGGCACGGTTGTAAATGCGGACATTGTCAATTGTGCCATTGAAAGGAACTAAATTCCCGTTAGCTATCCCTATCTGCATATTACCCGTATCACTACCCAT
>CAZJVK010000067.1:0-2738 GCA_964549725.1 uncultured Candidatus Saccharibacteria bacterium
TATTGTGATGAGCATAATCGACTGTGGACTCCAACTCGGAGCGGTACTTATACCTGGGCCAATGCGCTCACTCAATGTAGTGGATTGACCTATGGTGGTTTTACTGATTGGGTATTGCCTTCATGCACCAGTAAGGCCAAAAACTCAAGTTGCTACTTATATCAGTTTGGACTTGATGCATGTGGGGGCTATCCCTGTATGCCTTCCTGGGATAGTGCCGCTCAAGCCTACCCCTATTGGTCTTCTGCTGGGTACAGTAGTGACCGCGCCTACATCGTGAACTTCGCCACTGGCAGTGTGTACGACTACGGTAAGCGCTACAGCAACTGTGTGCGTTGTGTTCGCGGGCAATAGCGATTTGGAAATTTGGAATTTGAAAAAATTTAAAAATTAAATCGCCAGATTCCTAAAATGCTAATTTGTGAAAATAAATGGTTTTTAGGAGAGAGCGGCTAAAAATCTATTGCGACTTCTGCCGCCTTATATAATATGGGGCATTGATAGTCAAAAGATCTTTCTAAAAAGTCAGATCTTTGGAGAATTGATGAGTGTAGAAGTATAGCGCTCAAGCCAACAACTATTGGTCTTCTACTGAGTACAATAGTAACAACGCCTACAACGTGAACTTCAACAATGGCAATGTGAACAACAACAATAAGACCAACAACAACTATGTGCGTTGTGTTCGCGGGAAATTATTTTTAATCGCTGAAGCGAATTTTTTAAATTTATGTTATGGCCCAATCAGAAAATCTCCCATTATATTTAAAGTTTTATCAGTTAATTAAATATTTATATGAAGGAGTAAGAAATTTTCCAAAACAATATAAATATACTTTAGGAGAAAATATTTTAGACCTAGGTTGGAAATGCCTGGACTTAATTTTGGAAACAAATGCTTTACCCAATAAAGAAAAATATTCGAAGATTTTAGAACTTAGTGTCACTTTTGATAATTTGAAAGTGAGATTAAGAATGACTCAAGAAATAAATTTAATTTCTAAAAAGCAATTTGTCCATATCCAAACCCGTTACGTTAAAGAAATTGGAGAAATGATTGGCGGTTGGTTAAAATGGTCCCAATGAGCGAAATATTTAATTTTCAAAAATTATATCAAGCGTATTTAGATTGCCGGAAAAGAAAAAGAAAGACAATAAATGCCTTGAAATTTGAATGGAATTTAGAAAGAAATCTTTTTCAACTTCAGAAGGAGTTAGCAACAAAAATATATAGACCCGGTCGTTCAATCTGTTTTGTAGTAACCGATCCTTCACCAAGGGAAATATTCGCTGCTTCTTTTAGGGATCGAGTAATTCATCATCTTTTGATTAACGAAATAGAAAGAATGGGAGAAAGGATATTTATTTTTGACTCTTTTTCCTGCCGTAAAAATAAAGGAACTCATCTATCAGTAAAAAGATTAAAGGGATTTATTGGAAAGGTAACAGAAAATTACAGAAAGCAGGCATTTTATGCCCAATTAGATATCTCAGGATTTTTTATGGCTATTGACAAGGATATTTTGTACTCTCTTTTTAAAAAGTTAATTTTAAAACAAAATAAATCTTACCAATGGAAAGAAGATATCTTATGGTTATCAAGAACTATTATTTTTCACAAACCAACTAAAGATTATACCATTAAAGGAAACCCATCTTTGTTTAAGCTTATTCCTGCTCGGAAATCTTTATTTAAGTCCCCAAATAATAAAGGTCTCCCCATAGGCAATTATTCTTCCCAATTTTTCGGTAATCTTTATTTAAATGAATTAGACCAATTTATAAAAAGAGACTTGCAATGCAAATGTTATATTCGTTATGTAGATGATTTTATTTTATTAGACAAAACCAAAGAGAAATTAAAGTATTTAAGGAATAAAATTGATGAATTTTTGAAAGAGAAATTAAGTTTACAATTAAATTCAAATAAAACCAGGATTCAATCTTTAAATAAAGGAATTGACTTTTTAGGCTATTTTATAAAACCAAATTATATTTTAGTTCGGCGAAGAGTAATCAGAAAGTTAAAAAGTAAATTATTTAAGGTAAATTCCGAAGATAAAAACGAATTACGTAAAGATAAGGTACGAGAGAGAACTTTAGCAATGATAAATTCTTATTATGGTCACTTCAGGCATGCCTTCAGTTTTAATCTAAGAAAGAATATCTATAAGAATCATTTAGGTTATTTACAAGAAAGTTTTTTACCAAAGGTAAAATATACTTCATTAAAAATAAAATAATTTATTCCTTCTCTTGATACGTGAAGTAACTATTATTTTTCATTTTTCCTCACTATAATAAAAAAATAATGCTATTCTAAATGGAGCGAAGAATCTTATATCTCGCAATAACAAGAATATTTGAAAGTTTAATTTCTGAATAATGAGGAATAAACAGCTAAGACCACGGCTTTAGCTGTTTTCCAATTTTTTCTCTATTTTGTTTATCATATTTTTTATTTTTCTTATATAGCTTTCTGCTAATAGCTATTCCAGATTAATGTAAAGGGTTGACTTTTAATTTGACCCTGCTAAAATTAAAATATATATTATTTTAACTCTGTTAAAATTATGGATATTCAAGAAAAGGAATTAAAAGAAATTTTAATAAGTCAGCGTGGGGAATATCAACGATATTTAGGCGTTTTAGCTGAAAATTTTGGATCTCAGATTAAATTAGTTATTGAATCATTAAAGGGAACTCAGGATCAGCTTGTAGCGCTTCGGGAAATGGTA
>CAZJVK010000068.1:0-2691 GCA_964549725.1 uncultured Candidatus Saccharibacteria bacterium
ATGCTAGTGATGTTACTCGTGGTAATATACATGTTAGAGTAACAAGACCAACTACCGGTTCTGGTGGGGGACAGATACTTGTTTATAATGATCAAGGAAGTTCATATTCACCTGGATGGAGGCAAATATGGACTTCTAGCACAGACGGCTCAGGTTCCGGCCTAAACGCAGACCTATTAGACGGTCTTGATTCCTCTGCTTTTGGCGATGCTACAGCTGCTAATCAAAATACAATACTTTCTAGAATCGGAACAAGTGGTGATGCTGCTTCAATGTCTGGGAGTTTGTTTGCTGGGCAGCAGTATATTTGGGACAATAGAAATAGTTTTAAAGCTGCAACTCCAACAATGTACATAACAACTACTAGGGGATTGACTGGTTATCAAACTTACCCGGCAGAATATTGTCCTACTGGTTGGACAGTTGTGGCATCATGGACATACTATGAAAGAGCGGGAAGTAGTTATTGGATTAGTTGGAGGGAAACACTATGTTCAAAATAAGTAAAAATGTTAAATTTCAGGGTTTTCCTTGCCCAAGGGTTAACCCTTGCCACTTTCAGCAGCCTAAATCAAAATTTATGAGTTCTTATCTTGATTATTTGGATACTTTGTCTTTTACCAGTTTTCGTTCTAATTTAGATAGTCTTCTTTCCAACCTTTTCACCAAACTGGTCAGTTCCTTTAATTGATTAAGAATCAGTTTTTGCCCGTATTTAGCTTCAATTTCTTTTAAATCAAGCTTGGCAAGATTTCCGATTGACTTACCAGTTTTTATCTTGATTTTCTTCTTTTTCTTGAATTTACATTGATTTTCCTGGCTATATTTCTGATAAATTTCTTCCAAAGATTTTAGTCCCATAGATTGAAGAGCAACATTAGTAAGAACTAAATTCATTTGTTTATCTTTACTGTCTTTGTTTCGCTGAATATAACGCCGTAATCGAGCCCGAATGAGAGCATCAAGTTCTTCGAAAATTTGTTTGGTTTGAGCGAACTTATAATAATGGCCAAAACCAAGAATTTTATTGTTGAGTTGTTTGATAATTGCTTGTTCTGGTTTTTTCTTGGTCAAATGGGTAATTTTGATGATTTTCTTTTTAAATTCTTCAATTTTCTCCGGTTTAATTCTGAAATAACCGGCATAAAATTCAAAGCCAATAAAGCTTACTTTATCCTGATGGAATTTACCGGATTTTGATTTAGGTATATTAACAGATAGATTAAGTTCGCTTAAGACAGGATTAATGATATTTTTAAGAATTTGTTCAATCTGATTTCTGCCTTTAGCGAATATTAGATAATCATCGCAGAATCTTAAAAAAGGTATATTCAGTTTTAAATCCAATCTCAGCAGATAAATGCCAGCTAAGATATGAGAGAGGCCGCTTCCTAATGGTAATCCTTGATTTGGATAAGGAGAGAGATTAAGAAATTGGGGCAGGCCATTTTTGAGCAAGTATTTAAATCTTCGCGAAAGAGGTTTGTCAGCTAAGCGGCGATAATTAGATTCTATTTCGGACAAAAGAATTTGATGGTTAATGGAGGGAAAATACTTATTAATGTCAAGACGTAGGAAATAAGGATGAGTTTTAATTATTTGTTGAATAAAATTGAGATAAAGACGATGGTCTTGAGTAATTAGATAATGATGGGGATATATTTTTCTTAGCGAAGGCAGAAATTTTCGTGAAAGAAATTTGCCCGAAGCGGTATAAGCAGGTTTATTTCTAATTTTAAAATAAGGTAAAGTTTTATCGGTCATAAAATTATTAGTTAGTTTCCAACATTTAACGCAACAGCGTTGTTGTTAATTAATTAATTAATTAAACACCTCATTGAACTTTGGATACAAAAGCTCTTAAAACAAATTATTTTTAATGAGCCAACAAAAAATTGTTTAATTCACAGCAAGAAAGAAGAACTAAAAAAAGTTCCAAAACATAAAAGTTTGTGGTATGCTCCAAAAAATAAAGGATTGCCAATAGGAAATTTAACAAGTCAATTTTTTGCAAATATTTATTTGAATGAATTAGACCAGTTTGTAAAACATAAACTTAAATGTAAGTATTATCTTCGCTATGCAGATGATATACTTATTTTTAATAAAAGCCCAAAATTATTAAATCAGGCATATAATCAAATTGAAATCTTCTTAGAAAAAGAACTTCTCTTAAAACTTCATCCGGGTAAAAAAGAGATTAATACTTTAGATAAGGGAATAAATTTTGTAGGGTATATTATAAAACCGCATCGAGTATATATTAGGAATTCAACTGTAGGGAGGTTAAAGCAAAAGATATGTCAACTGAATATACAAGAAATTCAAGGTAATGAGATGATTGAAAATAAAAATAATCTGGAGAAATATCAAGCTGCCCTAAACAGCTATTTTGGTATGTTCAGGCATATTAAAGGGTATAATTTAAGAAGATCCTTGGGTGAAAAATTAAAGAACGAAGTTATTTTTCCTGTCAAAGATTATAGAAAGTTTCAGATACAAAAACCAAAAAACCTTCCAGAAAATTTATAACCTCTTCTTTATTATAATATTTATGAGAAGGAAAAAACAAAACAAATACTTTAAGCAAAAGAAATCATTTTTTGTAATAACTCTTTTAAGTATTTTAATAATCCTTCTTCTTGGTTTTATTTTTTATGGAATTTTATTTAAATCAAATTTTTCTGCAAA
>CAZJVK010000069.1:0-2638 GCA_964549725.1 uncultured Candidatus Saccharibacteria bacterium
TAAGAAAAGTATTATACCCTGTCTTTAAAATATTTAATGCCTGACTCTGTTTCATCCCGATAGTGTTAGGGTGTCCTTGGACACCCGTAGGTTATAGTTAATGCTTTATTGTTCGACTTAATATTATTCAGGTATTCCATAATATAGTTAGGATGTAAGGTTAACACTATCGGGATTCATTTTTAGATGATTAGGAAGTTAGGTAATTAGGAAACTTATAATTAACAATTTTAAATTCATTCCGACATCACAAAATTGAGAGTTTGAGTTGAGTTTGGATGTTAAACATCCCCAAATTGAGAGTTTCTTTCTTTTTTCTTTATTGCTCACTACTAATTTAATTGTATCACGACTGTGCCAATATTTTATAAAAATTTAAATGGGATATAAAAAAGAGCAGTAAATTTTTACTGCTCTTGTTCTAGTTTTTTTGCGTATTCAACGATACAGCTTACAAATTTTTGGCTGTTATTATAATGATAAAGCGACTGAGTTTGAATTTCAGCCCAACCATTTTTCGTAAGATAATTCGCGGCGCTGAATATAGCGTCAGCCGATTCATTCAAATCAATTACCCCATCACTATTCCCGTCAATGCCATAAGTTAGATAACTTGAAGGTAGAAATTGCGGTATACCAAAAGCTCCAGCATAGGAAGACTGAGTGAAAAAAAGAGGCAAATCTGCTTTAAGAAAAGCTCTTATTTCTTTACAAACCCAATCCTTCCGGTTTTTGTCGGGGCTATACCTTAAAATACTAAGTAACACCCCAAAAGCCTGATACCTACCGGTATTATCTCCCAATTTACTCTCAATATGTAAAAGACCAACGAGAATCCCGGCTGGAATTTTAAACCTTATCTCAACGCTCTCGAAAATCGCTTGATTTCGGTTATAAAATTGGCGGCCTTTTTTAATTGCATCCGGTTCAAGAAATTTCAGATATGGGTTGTATGTGGAACTTTTTTCCATCGTCCGTCCGGCCTGAAATTTCTCCGCAATTTTTGGATACCAAATAACCCGTTCATTGGTTATAAAAGCTACGGCTTTTTCTCTTTCAATTCCGTCTCTTTCCAAACCATCCAAAAGTTGTTGAAAAGCAGGAGTATCTAAATATTCGGTTTCGGCGGGGTAGCGCAGAAAATACATACCCAAAAAAACAATAACTAATACAAATCTTGTCATCAGTTGCCTCCTTTCCTGTTTTAATTTGTTAAATTTTCCCGACATTGTCTAAATTTTAATTTAGATACAATGTCGTGGATTCTCGATTTTCTTTCTAAATTAGTAATTTAGAGAAAATCGGAACTATTCAAAATATATCAAAATTTGATACGAGTCGTCAACCCCAAAACCAAACATAGAAACTTTTAACAGGTAATTATTCCGCCGCCCAGCATTTTACTATCATTAGTGTATAAAACAGCAGATTGGCCGGGAGCGATGAATTTTTGAGGTTTCTCAAAAACCAGCTTATAACTTCCGGCTGATAGCTTATAGAGAACAGCATCAAAGAGAGGTTGGCGGTAACGAACTCGCGCTCTGACTTTTAATTCTTTATTCTCAATTTCTAATTCCGGTGAAATAAAATTAACATCGGTTAACTTTATTTCATCCTTAAACAAAGCGGGATTATCTTTTCCTTCGGCCATTGTGAGAGTGTTTTTTTTGACGTTTTTCTCAGCTACATACTGGGGCTTGGTATCACCGCCGGTAGATGTTTTGGGATTACCAACGCCAACATGGCGTTGTCCAATTGTGTAATAATAAGCGCCTTCGTGTTCTCCTATTTTTTTTCCTTTTAAGTTTAAAATATCACCCTCCTTAGGTGGAATATAATTTTTCAAGAAATCCCGCAAGCTAACTTTTCCTAAAAAGCAAATACCTTGAGAATCCTTTTTGAGCGCGTTTGACAGGCCAGCTTTTTTGGCTATTTCTCTTACCTTAGTCTTTGTATAATTTCCAATCGGGAAAAGAGAATGTTTTAAGTCATGTTGATTCAACTGCCAAAGAAAGTATGATTGGTCTTTATTATCATCTACGCCTGCGTACAAACCGAATTCCGGATTTTTCTGCTCTTTACTATTCGCTATCCGCCTTTTTATTACATAATGCCCGGTGGCGATGTAATCAGCGCCCATTTGAAGAGCTTTTTTTAAGAAAAGTCCGAATTTAATCTCCCTATTACAAGCAACGTCCGGATTGGGGGTAACGCCTCTTTGGTATTCACGAACCATATATTCAACCACCTTTTTCTTGTATTCCTCTTCAAAGTCAAAAATATGGAAAGGAATATTTAAATACTCCGCAACCTGACGAGCATCCTCGGCGTCACGTTTAGCGCAACCGTCAATATTGAAACAGTGTAAGAACACACCGGTTACATCGTATCCGGAATTTTTAAGAAGTAAGGCGGCCACCGAAGAATCAACTCCTCCGGAAAGACCGACGAATACTTTGTTTTTGCTGTTTTGCTTATTAAACATCGCTTTACGTTATAATTAATTAGTTATAAAAATCAAACTTGGCAAGAAGCGAGTATAATGTACTATATATAATGTGCTTAATACTTAATACTTTGTACCGGATGTCGTTCATCCTTCAGGATGTGCGACATCCCAAAATTGAGAGTTCTTTTT
>CAZJVK010000070.1:0-2615 GCA_964549725.1 uncultured Candidatus Saccharibacteria bacterium
GCTTCGCATAAAGCTCAGCCCGTCTCCGCTGTTCGAACACAAGCAGTTGTGTTCTTACTATACGCTTTGCCCTCGTGGCGGAACAGGAATACGCGCAGCATTCAGGATGCTGTCCGCTTTTGCGGATGGAGGTTCAAATCCTCTCGAGGGCACATTTCCTACAGCCCCAAGTGAGAAAGAAATTGAAAACTTGTTTTTCTATGGCTAGTAGCGAAGAAGAAATTGATGCTTGTATCTATTTCTTCTGAGCGCACTAGACGCAAGCTTTGCTTATTTCTTCCGAACGCAGGGAGATGCAAGCTTTGCTTAATGTTCTAACTTCGTATAATTAATCTCTAATAATTCTAAGTCGGTTTAATCTTAAATCTAATATGTTAAAAACAGAAACTAAAAAAGAAACAAAATTTAATAAGAACATCCATCTAAATAAATTTAGCAAACCTCGGGTTGCTGGGATGTCAAAAGTTAAAAACGATATGAGACCTTCAGTTAAAAAAACCTTAAAAGGGGAAGTGGTTCGTTTTTGCGCTCTGGGCGGTTTGGAAGAAATTGGTCGGAATATGATGTTTTTGGAATACAAGGATGAAATCCTTATAATTGATATGGGTCTTCAATTTCCAGAAGAAGAAACTCCCGGTATTGATTATATTATTCCCAATACTACCTATCTTGAAATGAAAAAGGAGAAAATTAAGGGGGTGGTGATAACCCATGGTCATTATGACCACATCGGCGCCATTCCATATCTTTTAGAGCGTCTTGGTAATCCTAAAATATATACCGCTGAGCTTACCAAAGAAATAATTGAGAATCGCCAGAATGAGTTTCCGAATACGCCGAAACTAATTTTTGATATTGTAAAACCTGGTGAGAGCCGGCAAATCTCCGAGCATTTCAAGCTTGATTTTTTCAGCGTGGAACACAACATCCCCGAAGGTCTCGCTTTTATTATCCATACTCCCATTGGCAAAGTTGTCCATCCTGGTGAATTTAAATTTGACTATGATGAAGATGGCAATCCTAAGGGTATGGATATTTGGGAAAATATTGGCAAAGAAAAAATTCATACCCTAATGCTTGACAGTACCGCTGTCGAGGTGCCCGGTTGGTCAGTTTCTGAAAGGGTAGTTGAAAACGAACTTGAAAAACTTTTTAAGAAAGCTGAAGGACGGACAATAATAAGCACCTTCTCTTCCCTTATAGACCGGATTGCCAAAATTGTAAAAATAGCTGAGAAATTAGGGAAGGTAGTTGCTGTTTCCGGATATTCCATGAAATCAAATCTTGAAATTGCCAAACGTCTTGGGTATATCAAAACCAAGAAAGGCGTAATTATTTCACTGCAGGATATTAAGAAATACGACGACAAAAAAGTAATAATTCTATCAACTGGCGCCCAAGGCGAAAAGAACGCCAGCTTAACAAGAATTGCAAGCGGTGAGCATAAATATATTCAAATTAAAAAAACCGACACCGTAATTCTTTCTTCCTCGGTTGTCCCCGGAAACGAGCGAAGCGTTCAAGGTTTAAGGGATAATCTTACTCGCCAGGGAGCTACTGTTTACCACAATAAGATGCTTGATATTCATTCTTCGGGCCATGCTCCGCAGGAAGAATTAAAAACCGTTATGAAAAAGGTCAATCCTCGTTTCTTTCTGCCTATCCATGGTTACTATTTTATGCGTCAGCGAAACGCAAAATTAGCTCAGGAAGTTATTGGTTTGGAACCTGAAGAAACCGTTCTTGCTGATAATGGTTCTATTGTTAATTTCTACAAAGATTCAATTGAGTTGACCGGAGAGCAAATTCCAGCCTCATACGTTTTAGTTGACGGTCTTGGAGTGGGAGATGTTGGCGAAGTAGTCCTTCGTGACCGCCGAGCGCTTGCTGAAGAAGGCATGGTGGTTTTAATAACCACCATTAGCAGAAATAACAGTAAGGTTTTGAAAAACCCGGACATTATCTCTCGCGGATTTGTTTATCTTCGAGATAATCAGGACCTCCTTTCGGATATTCGTCGAAAAGTTCGCGGTATTATTAGCCGAATTCCAAACCGCCAGTCCTTGGATGTTGATTACATCAAAACTCTTATCCGAGACCAGATTGGCAGTTATCTTTACACGCGAACCAAACGCCGCCCGATGATTTTACCTGTTATAATTGAGGTGTAAGCAAAGCTTGCGTCTCCCTGCGTTCGGAAAAAATAAACACAAGCGTTTATTTTTCTCCTCACTTGGGGCTGTAAACAAAGTTTGCTCTGGCGGCGTTCGGAGAAAATAAAAATAATTCTTATTTTTATTTTACTCCTCGCTTGCCAGTGTAAAAACTCTTGAATTATCAAGAGTGAATAGTCCCGATGCGTTCGAAATTTTAATTTCGTTCCGCATCGAGGATCCTCGATTTTATTTTAAAATCAAAGATTTTGATAAAATCGGGATGAATAAGGAATCAAGAATTATAACCCTGTTTATTAATTCCCGGCTTTTAATTCACTATCTTTTTTCACTGGATTGATATTTTGTGTTAAAATTTAATTAATATGTCAATCAAAAAACCGCTACTAATTTCAGGCATTCAACCCACCGGACGGTTGCATCTTGGCAACTACCTTGGAG
>CAZJVK010000071.1:0-2597 GCA_964549725.1 uncultured Candidatus Saccharibacteria bacterium
AAAGAAACTGAAAAAAAAGAACAATCTTTATTTTAGTGAGTGTCTAAATTTTCGAGCGAAGCGCTGAAGATTTAGGAAACACGAACTAACCCCCTCACTCGAAAATTAGTCAGCATATCTTATTTTTATACCCAATAATCTCTGATAACATTAAAGATATAGAAAAATAAAGAATAACTTTCGAGTGAGGGGGTGCTCAATGTTGTAACTAAATTTATTTCGTTCAGCATTGAGCTTCACTCATAAATTAAGACAACATTGGCATGAATAATTTTAAAAAGGCATTTAAAAAAGCTAAAAAGAGACATAAACTCAAGAAACTTGCTTCAATATCGGAATATGTCCTGTTTAAGGTATACAAGGAGATAAAGAGCATTCTTGAAGATTTTGAATTAGGTGATTTTCAAAACCCCCCGGAACATATCAAAACTGATTTAACAGTGATTGGCAATTTAGAAAAAATAAAAGAAGCGGCCCGTGAGATAAACGCCGGGAGTTTTGAGTATCTTAAAGAAGCAGAGACTCAAGGTCCGTTTTTAAATATTTCTCTTAAAAGTGAAGCAGTTTTTCAATCCATCCTTAAAAACCTTACTAACTTTTCTGAAAAATATGGCACCTCTGATTTAAATGAAGACAGGTTTGCCCTTATTGAATATTCTGCCCCGAATGTTGCCCGGCCAATTGGGGTTGGCCATCTTCGTTCAACTATAATTGGTGAAGTATTATCCCGAATATATGAAGCCACCGGTTATACCGTTCTCCGGGATAATTATCTTGGCGACTGGGGTACTCAGTTTGGCAAACTAATTTATGCTTACCGAACTTGGGGTGATAAAAAGAAGGTAAAGGAAAATCCTTTGAAAGAGCTTAAGAAGCTTTATGTTAAGTTTCAAGAAGAATCAGAGAACAACGAACAGTTAATTGAGAAAGCCCGAAGTATTCTTAAAGAACTTGAAGAAGGGGATAAAAAAACCTTAAAACTCTGGAAGAGGTTTAGAGAACTAAGTATTAGGGAATACAAAAGGATATATAATTGGTTGGGCGTTGAGTTTGACCATTACGGTGGTGAAAGTATGTTTTTGAAATCCGCCAGAGTTGTACCCGAAGATTGTCTTAAAAAGGGGATATGTAAAAAAGGTGAGCAAGGTGTTGTAATTGCCGAAGTTGACAACTTACCGACTTTCCTTGTTCGAAAACAGGATAACTCAACTATATACCATAGCCGAGATTTGGCCCAATTAAAGTTTAGGGTAGAGAAGTTTAAACCTGATGATATTCTCTATGTTGTTGGCAGTGAACAAACTTTGTATTTTCACCAGCTTTTTGCTTTAGCCGGCAAGCTTGGGTATTTAAATAGTCTTACTCCAAAACATATTAGCTTCGGTCTCGTTTTAGGTGAAGACGGCAAACGGATGTCAACGCGGCACGGAACTGCCGTGGAACTTGAAAATCTTATTGATCAATCAATTAAAAAATCAAGAAAGATAATTGAAGAAAAAAACCCCGAACTATCCGTGAAAGAGAAACAGGAAACAGCTGAGAAGGTGGGCATCGGCGCCATAATCTATAATGACATCAGTCAATCTCGAGAGAAAAACATCACTTTCAACTGGGATAGGATGCTTGATTTTAAAACTGGTAGCGCTGTTTATCTTCAATATACTTATGTTAGGATAAACTCAATTCTTGAAAAATATAAAAAAGAGATTGGCAACCCCCAAAAGCCGGAGAAATTTGTTTTTGAAGAATTAGTTGAATTTGAACTTTCAAGAAAACTTATGTTTTTCCCGGGGGTTGTTCTTAAAGCAAGAGAAAATGATTCACCGCACATTATTGCCGTATATCTTGAGGAACTTGCCGGCATTTTCAATACTTTTTACAATAAGATTTCAATTATTAAAACTCAAGATAGTGGGCTTAGAAATTCCAGAATTTTTCTTGCTAAAGGTATTAGTCAGGTAATTAAAAGCGGTCTTATGCTTCTTGATGTCCCGGTTCCGAAAAAGATGTGAAAATTAAAAATAAAGTTGACAATATTCATACTATAGTTTATACTATATACACAAAGGTTGAAAAATCAATAACCCATAAATAAGAAAAAATATGCTAGAAAAATTTATACCGGGTAAACCTGAGAAAGTAGTGGACAAGGGTGAACCTAAGAAGTTTACAGAAGAAGAGCTTTTTAAGATAGCGCTTGAACATATTGAGTCTATGGCTAACCGCGGCAGTAGCAGTAATAAAGCTAATACTAAGGAATTAGTAGGGCAAGAATTGGCGGGTCACAAAGAATCCTTTATAGAAGAAAGTATTAAAAAAGCTCATGAGATGGTCGTTAGTGGCGAAGCAGAAAAAATTGCTAAACTGGAATATAGAGGCGGAGTAGAAGCGCCCAAAAAATACGACGAAGACGAATTAGAAAATGAAGAAGATTAATTAGGGGGTGTTCAACACCCCCTAATTAGGTTCTGCTCCAACAATGAAGGACGTTCAACGTCCTTCATTTGATTTAACCACACCCAACCCCACCACAATCCCTCTCATTCCTGATATAATGAATTCATATGTTTTCAAAAGAGAATAAAGGAAACAAAGCC
>CAZJVK010000072.1:0-2582 GCA_964549725.1 uncultured Candidatus Saccharibacteria bacterium
ATTATAAAACCGGTTACTTTATCCTTATTCTTCAGATTTATAGCTTTAACACCTCCGGCAGACCGGCCCATCGGACGAACCTCGCTTTCACGAAAACGAACCGCTTGGCCTTTCTTGGTAACAACCATAAAATCATCACTGCCGGTTGAAATATCAACCCATTTTAAAATATCGCTTCCTTTTAAGTTAATAGCAACAATGCCGGTACTTCGAACATTATCAAGCTCCGGAACTTTGGTTTTCTTAACCATGCCGTTTTCAGTAGCCATTACAAAATATTTATCCTGTACGCTTTTATCCTTCCCGTTATACGCGAGAATTGCAGTTATTTTTTCCTTGTCGGAAAGCCCAAGGAAAGTATGGACTAGTTTGCCTTTGGCGGTCCGGTTTGATTTGGGAATTTCATAAACTCGGGTTTTAAAAACCTTGCCGGAATCAGTAAAGAAAAGGATGCTGTTGTGAGTTTGAGCCACTAGAAGCTTGGAAACTTTATCTTCTTCCCTGAGATTAAAACTATGAAGACCCTGGCCTCCCCGCCCTTGGATCTTAAAAGAATCAGGCAACATTCTTTTAATATATCCGTCGCTCGTTAGAATAATCACAGCTTCTTGTTTAGGAATAAAATCTTCATCCTTAAATTCCTTCAAAGCGCCTTCAATCATTCTAGTCCGCCGTTCGTCCGCATATTCCTTTTTTATTTCATCCAGTTCATCGGTAACGATACTAAGAATTTTCTTATCATTTTTTAGAATAATCTTAAATTCTTTTATAAGTTTCTTTTTCTCTTTAAGTTCATCTTCTAATTTCTGACTTTCAAGCGCAACCAAGGATTGAAGTTTCATGTCAAGAATAGCATCGCTTTGAATATCGGAAAGATTAAATTTCTTAACAAGATTTTTATGGGCATCGGCTCGGTCTTCAGACTTTTTAATGGTGGCGATTACGGCGTCAATGCTTTTTAGGGCGATAACCAAACCTTCAAGAATATGAGCCCGGTCCTCAGCCTTTTTTAGGTCATACTTTATTCTACAAACGATTACTTTTCTACGGTGTTTGATATATTCAGAAAGGATGTCTTTTAAGGAAACCACTTGAGGTTGAATACCGTTAACGAGCGCTACCATATTAAAGTAGAAGTTTTTTTGAAGTTCGGTGTGCTTAAAAAGTTGATTCAAAATCCGTTCCGGATTAACGTCTTGTTTTAAGTCAATAACAATCCTTAATCCTTCCCGGCCGGATTCGTCGCGAATATCTTTAATTCCTTCAACTTTTTTGTCCTGAACGAGCTTAGCCATTTTTTCAACTAAGCTTGCTTTATTAACCTGGTACGGGATCTCATTAATTACAATACTCATATAACTATCACGTTTTTCAATATCAACTGCAGCCCTGGTAGTAACCGATCCCCTGCCGGTTGTGTACGCTTTTTCAAGAGAACCGGCGTCATATATAATTCCGCCGGTTGGAAAATCGGGACCGGGCAAAAATTTCATAAGATTTCTAATAGTAGCTTCCGGGTTATTAACTAAATAGGTGGTGGCATCAATTATTTCTCCCAAGTTGTGAGGCGGAATACTCGTCGCCATTCCGACTGCAATTCCCATAGTGCCGTTTAGAAGCAAATTAGCAGGAAATTTGGCCGGAAGAAACTTCGGTTCTTGACGGGTATTATCATAATTGGGACCCCAGTCAACGGTGTCTTTTTCAATGTCAATTAGCAGTTCTTCGGCGATTTTGGTAAGCTTCGCCTCTGTGTAACGTTGAGCCGCCGCGGGATCCGAATCGATTGAACCAAAATTTCCTTGACCGTGAATTAACGGGTATCGCAAGGAAAAATCTTGAGCCATTCTGACAAGGGCGTCATATACGGCGGAGTCGCCATGTGGATGATATTTCCCTAAACAGTTGTGAGAAATAACCCCATTCGCTATAAACTCGTGCTTTTCTTCAACCTGAATATCATATGTTTCAGCCATCCCTGCTGATTTTACATTACTGGTTTTAATAAACGATAAATCGTTTTTTATAAGATTATCAGCAAACTCAAAAAACGTAGAATCCATTCTTTTTAGTTTTTTCCTTATTCCAAGATCCACAATTTGTGTCTTATTGACATTTTTATCGCGAAGGTCAAATGAGTATCTAATTTTTATTCCAGAGGGATACTTTATTCCTTGTCTAAACTTATTACTATCACTATCCTCATACCATCCGCCTCCCAAATGCTTATCGCTAAATTCCTGAAAAAGAACTTTGCCTGCATATGGAACAACTCTAAACTTATCATGCCGGCCCTTATTATTTTCTATATTATCAAACCGCTCTATCATCTTTTCTGCCCGTTTCCTTTTTTTCGGGCTTGAAAGAGAAACTATTTTTGCTAATGAAATGGCATCCGTGCCTGTTACTTCCAAATTATAGGAATTGACAGTCCCTTTTATTTTTCTACCGTTTACTTCCGACGGTTTTCGATTCTTAACATCAACTTCGTAAATTTTTGCAATTATGTTGTAAGAAAACAAAAGAGCCGAAAGTTGCTGAATAAGTTTATTCGAAACAGAGCTGTAACAAATTTGATTCCT
>CAZJVK010000073.1:0-2575 GCA_964549725.1 uncultured Candidatus Saccharibacteria bacterium
AAGAAAAAGGTTTGGCTCTTATGTAAAACGTTGGACTAAATTTTTATTTTTTAGCTCAGCGATAGCCGTGCTTTTATATTACATTTTCCTTACGGTGGCCCAGTACTTTGTTTGGAAAATAAGCGGACCGCCTTTTATATACTTTTTACCGCCCCACGAAAGCATTTTTTATCTTTTAAACTATCACTTCATTCGTTTCGCGTTTTATTACTTAATTTCCTTTGGTGTTGCTCTTCTTTTTCTTCACTTTACCCGGAAGTATAATCGAAAGCTCGGATATCGGTTTTTTGAAGACGAAGAACCGTATTTCGGAGCACTCTCAATTTTTCTTTTGGGAAATTCAAACTGGTATTGGGGTTGGGTTTGGTATTTAGCAGCGGTATTTTTGCTTTCAGCCGCCATTTCTTTTATAAGGGAACGCTTTTTAAACAAGAAAGAACGGCTACCCCTTTATCACCTATGGCTTCCGACAGCAATCTTGGTTATAATCGTACAAGCGTTCTTGTAAGTATTTGATTAATAGACAGATTTCACCTACACTTGGTAGTGAGAATGAAATTAAAACACGAATGTGTTTTTATTTCAGGCGAACGCCCCAAGAGCAGGCTTCGCCTACAGCCCCAAGTGGGGTCATAGCGTAGTGAGAACACAACTGTTTTATACCCCGTGCAACTTGAAAAAGTTTCTGCGGGGCTTGTGTTCGAACAGTGGAGACGGGCTGAGCTTTATTCGAAGCATAGCGAAGCCCTGGGCAAGAAAGATAGAAAACTTGTTTTTCTATCTTTTCCGAACGCAGGGAGATGCAAGCTCTGCTTACAATAAGGAAGGAGGTGAAATAAATATACTGCAAGTATGTTTATTTCTACCGACTGACGAAATTGCAGGCTTTGCCTATAATTCTTCGCAATGGTGGGCGTAGCTCAATTGGTAGAGCATCAGCTTGTGGAGCTGAAAGTTGGCGGTTCAAGTCCGCTCGTCCACCCATTCAAGCAGATGTTATTGACATTCCGCAAATATGATATAATACTAATATAAAATAGAAGGCCAAATAAAAAATAAATAAAAACTATGAAAAAAACATTAATCGTGCTGGCACTCGTTTTTTTACTGGCCGCCCCGTCATATGCCGCGGTCCAAAAATCTGAAACCGGTGATTTCAACGCCCAAATAAAAACTTTTCTTAATAAAGTTTTTACAAGCAACAAAGGAGTAGAGAGAGCGCCAACTATCCTTAAAACAGAAACGTTGCAGATTACTTCTGAAAGAGGAGAACGGGAAATATTAAACAGTCCAGATGATAGAATTAAAGAAATAAGAGATATTAGTAAATGTGAAGAGTTTATGCATCCTGCAGTTCCCGGTCATTGGGAAATATCAGAAACTAATAATGAATGTAAGTGGGTTTGGGAAAAAGGTCCAGATGAAGGAGCTTCTACAAATGTAAGCCCTGGTGTAAACGTACAGCCTTCTATAAAATCCGGTGATAATACACAACCCAGTATCGGCGTGGAACCTTCTGTGGAATCCGGTAGTGATGTACTGCCTAGCACTAATGTAAGGCCTTCCGTAAAAAATTTTGGAAGTAAAGTTAGAAGTTTATTCAACCGCTCCGATACCACCGCCCCGGTTGGTCCGGGTGAATTCCGACCGGCCGACGAGTCACAGATTTCTCAAGAAGTCAGAGAAAAACTTGAACTAAGACGAGAAGAGGTTCGCCAGAAAATTCAATTTAATCAAGGTGAGATGGAGACGGTAAAAATTGAGGCCCAGAAAAGAATTCAGGAGAAGCGAGCTGAACTTAACGAAAAATTCCAGCAGATTAAAAATGAACAGAAACGCCGGGCCGCTGAACAAATTCATCAAAACCTCTACAATGTCAGGGAAAAGATTCTTAGCAATTTTAGCAGAACTACAAACCGGCTTGACACGGTATTAACTAACATTACTACCCGAGCTGATAAGATGGAGGTTGAAGGAGTTAATATTGAGAACGTTCGAGAAGCCATTCAGGACACCCAGTCGCAAATTAACTTAGCTCACGAACAAATCAGGAATCTTTTCCAGAAAGAATACGACATTCAAATTACCGGCGAGGAAACTTTACGCGAAGATTTTCTAACAACTCGCGATGAGTTGCATAATGACCTTTCAGATGTTAAAAATATAGTGAAAGAAGCATATCAAGCGACAAGGTCGGCGGCTATGGAATTAACTCAGTCAAAATAAAGTAGCCGATGCAAGTAATCCTTCACCTTTTCAACCTGAGGAACGATTAAAGCGGTAGTAATAAAAAGGCGGGAGGAATAAATATCTAATTATGAACAAAAAGACAGTTTGGACAATAATTATTCTTATTATCGTAGTGGTAGTGGTAGGTTTGATTCTTAAGTCCGGCAATAATGTTCCGGTTGATGAAGACACGCCAGCTGATGAAGCCGCAACCTCAACCGATGAAGCCGCTGAAGCTCTCGGCGAAGATGCCACTTCCTCTATTAATGACCAACTTGAAGGAATTAATGTTGAGGATATAGATAATGAATTTCAGGATCTTGACGAAGACCTTCAGGGTCTATAA
>CAZJVK010000074.1:0-2504 GCA_964549725.1 uncultured Candidatus Saccharibacteria bacterium
TAATTGATGCCAATTCATTTATTCATCGCGCTTTTCACGCCTTACCGCCTCTTGAAACTCCAGATGGTCGGCCAATTGGCGCTATTTACGGTCTTACTAATATTCTTTTTAGCATTTTAAATAGAGAAAAGCCTGATTACGTCGCGGCTGCCTTTGACACGCCTGAAAAAACTTTTAGAAAAGTAATGTTCAAAGAGTATAAAGCTCATCGTCCTAAAGCACCCGACGAATTAAAACAACAAATTATTGAAGCTCATGTTCTTTTCAAAAAATTTGGAATAAAAACTCTGGAAAAACCCGGCTTTGAGGCTGATGATATTCTGGGTACTCTTGCTGAAAAATTCACTAAAACCAAGGGAGTTAAAACCACAATTTTGACCGGCGACCTTGACGCTCTTCAATTAGTTGACGATGAGAATACCACTATTCTTATCCCCGGAGGAGGCACTTCTCAAATGATAAGGTATGATGAGCTAAAAGTTGAAGAGAGATTCGGAATTAAACCGAAACAACTCATTGATTATAAAGGATTTGCCGGCGACTCTTCGGATAACATTCCCGGTGTCCCCGGCGTAGGCCCTAAAACCGCAGCGAGGCTTCTTCAGAAATATAAAGATATTGATGGGATATATAAAAATATTGATAAAGAAAAAGAAAGCGCTGTTATTAAAAAAATAAAAGAAAATAAAGACCAAGCTTATCTTTCAAAAAAACTCGGGACAATAAAAAGGGATGTTCCAATAAAAATAACTTTAGAAGAATTAGAATATTCCAAGGAAAATGGCGCCCTCATTGAATATTTAAAATCCCTTGGCTTTAAAAGTTTAATAAATCGTTTCAAAGACGAACCGAGAATTAGTGAAACGATTTCTAAAAATGTCGAGTTTTTAATCCCAAATAAAAAGTCTATTGAAAAATCACCCAGGTTTCTAAACTCCGACAAAATCAAAGTCGCTTACCACTGGAAACCAATTATAAAAATTTTAAAAAAGGGAGAGAGGGCGGTAAAAAATCCGCTCTTTGATATAAAAATTGCCGCCTGGTTGCTTAATCCCGACCAAAAAAATCTTACTCTTGAAAACCTCTCCAAAATTTTTCTAAAGAAAGAAATAAGAGATGAACTTGAAACTCTTAAGCAACTTTATGCTTACCTTGCCGTGAATCTTAAAAGGTGGGGTTTGGAAAAAATATACCAGAAAATTGAACTGCCTCTTATAAAAATCCTAGCCGATATGGAACTCACTGGGATTAAAATTAACAAAAAAGCCCTTAAATCGCTAAATCAGGAACTTGAAAAGGAAATTTCTCAAATTTCAGAGAAAATATACAAAAAAACCAATAAGAAATTTAATTTAAACTCACCCCGTCAAGTTGGTGAAATTCTCTTTGAGGATTTAGGAATTCAAGGTAAGCATCTTAAAACCCCCACCAACCAATATCGAACATCTGAAGAAATTCTTCTTGAAATTAAAAACGAACATCCGATCGTTGAATTAATCCTTAAATACCGAGAATACAATAAAATAAAATCAACTTATGTTGAACCTCTAATTAACAGGGTGGATAGCTTTAACCGAATAAAAACCACTTTTATCCAGACTGGAACCGCGACCGGCCGTCTTTCTTCTGAAAACCCAAACCTTCAAAACGTCCCCCGTAACTCCAAGTGGTCCAAACCTCTAAGAAAGTGCTTTATTGCTGATAAGGGTTGGTCTCTGGTCTCTTTTGATTACTCTCAAATGGAATTGAGAATTTTAGCTTGTGTGGTTGGAGATGAAAAACTTAAAAAGGTTTTCAAATTAGGAAAGGATATTCATACCTCTACCGCCTCCTATGTTCTCAACATTCCCCTTTCAAAGGTTGGTAAAAAAGAAAGGCGCTTAGCTAAAACTTTAAATTTTGGTATTATATATGGTATGGGTGCCCGGGCATTCAGCCGACAGAGCGGGCTTTCAGAAAAAGAATCCAAAGAATTTATTAACAAGTATTTCGAAGATTTTCCTAAAGTCCTCGAATGGCAAAAAAAAACAGCCGGAGAAGCTAAACGAGATGGTTATATAAGAAACCTGAACGGCCGCCTGAGACGTTTCTCAAATAACTGGCAAACTGAACGGGCTGCTATTAATATGCCTATCCAAAGCCTTGAGGCGGATATTATTAAAGAGGCGATGATTAAAACTTGCTCTTTTATCCAAAACGAGGGGTTAACTAATAAAGTTCGGCTTATTCTCTCCATCCATGATGAATTGCTTTTTGAGATAAGTGACGATGTCTTAGAAAATACAATCCTAAATATAAAAGAGATTCTTGAAAAACAGGTTTCCCAGCTTTCGGTTCCTTTAATAGTTAATGTTATGAAAGGTAAAAATTGGGGCGAATTGAAATCTTACGCTCGGTAGTGGGGTCGAAGCGTAGTGAAAACACAACTGCTTGTGTTTGAACAGCGGAGACGGGCTGAGCTATATGCGAAGCATAGCGAAGCCCAGGGCAAGAAAGATTGAAAA
>CAZJVK010000075.1:0-2470 GCA_964549725.1 uncultured Candidatus Saccharibacteria bacterium
CAACTCAAAAATTTGTGGATATCGACGAAATAAAGAACGAGGTGATATATATGAAAAACGGCGGTTTAAGAAAAGTTCTGCTAATAAACGGGATAAATTTTGATCTCCGTTCAGAGGAAGAACAGCAAATGATTTTAGGGAGTTTCCAGAGTTTCTTGAACCGGCTTGATTTTCCAATTGAGTTCTTTATTCATTCCCGAAAAATAAACATCAAATCCTACTTGGATAAAATGAAACAAAGGGAGGAGGATGAAAAAAATGAGTTATTAAAAATTCAGATTGGGGAATATATTAATTTTATCCGGTCGTTTGTGGAAGAAAACCCGATTATCACTAAAAGTTTCTTCGTGGTAGTTCCTTACAATCCAATTGCAACAGTTGAGGAAGCTAAAAAGGGGTTAAGTAAAATTATGACTTCACTTACCGGAGGAAATAAAAAGGAGGACGAAAAAAATGAATCTATGTCCAAAAAACTCCAGCAGTTGAATTATCGAGTTGAAGAAGTTGTGGCGGGCTTAGAACAAATTGGTTTAAGAACGAATAAAATGAGTGATGAGGAATTGACAGAATTATTCTATAATTTATATAATCCTCAATTAATTGAACGAGCAGAAACAACACCTAAAAAATAATAATTCAAGGAATTAATTTGAAATAAATGGCGGATATAAAGATACCACAACCATATAAGCCCTCCGAGGAAATTTTACCGAATATTGTTGCGCCGGCAGGCCTGAAAGAAAGCGCTAATTATTTGACGCTTGGAAATTATTATGTAAAAACATTCTTTATTTACACATACCCCCGGTATCTCTCAAGTGGATGGTTTTCGCCGATAATTAACATGGCGGAGATGATGGATATTTCAATCTTTATCCATCCAATGAATACCCCGACTACTCTAAAAAAACTTCGAAAAAAGGTGGCTGAGGTTCAAGCTGAGGTTATGGAGCGAGAAAAGAAAGGATTAGTGAGAAGCCCCCAATTAGAAACTGCGTATCGAGATATTGAGAACTTAAGAGACTCACTTCAGCAAGGAACGGAGAAAATGTTTAGAGTTGGAGTGTATATTACGGTTTATGGTTCAGATTTGGAACAGTTGACTAAACTGGAAAACACAATTTGTTCAGCGCTTGAGTCAAGATTGGTTTACATAAAACCGGCTCTCTTTCGGCAAATGGAAGGTTTTAAAACCACCCTACCTTTAGGAGAAGATAAGCTTAAAATTCATACCCCTCTTAACACCGGACCAACCTCTTCTCTTTTCCCATTTATTTCCCCTGATCTTACTTCCGATGAAGGAATTATGCATGGAATTAATATGCATAATAACGGTTTGGTAATTTTTGACAGGTTCGATTTGGAAAACGCTAATTCGGTTGTATTTGCAAAATCTGGAGCAGGGAAATCATATGCTACTAAACTTGAAATTTTAAGAACTTTAATGATGGGTACAGATGTGATTGTAATTGACCCGGAGAATGAATATCAAAGCTTGGCCGAGGCGGTAGGCGGCAGTTTCTTTAAAATTTCCCTTGCTTCACCGCATAATATCAACCCGTTTGATATTCCGGTGGTACCGGAGGATGAAAGTCCGGCAAATGTTTTCAAATCTCATATTCTTAACCTGACCGGGTTAGTTAAATTAATGCTTGGAAAAATATCCGCGGAAGAAGAATCGCTTATTGACCGGGCTTTAATTGAAACGTATGCCGCTCGGGATATCACGGCTGAAAGTTTTAACGAAAAGCAAGAAATTGAAGCTCCAATTTTAGAAAACTTTCAAGCAGTGCTCGGAAATACTAAGGGCGGGGAAGGATTAGGTCAGCGACTCGAGAAATACGTTCACGGCTCATATTCTGGATTTCTTAACTCACCAACCGACGTTGATATTACCAATCGTTTTATTGTTTTCTCAATTAGAGACTTGGAAGAGGAACTTCGGCCAATTGCAATGTATATTGTTTTGAACTTCGTTTGGGTTTTGGTTCGTTCAGAATTGAAACGGCGGCTGATGATAATTGATGAAGCATGGTGGATGATGCAATACGAGGATAGCGCATCGTTCCTTTTCGGTTTAGCTAAACGAGCCAGGAAATATTACCTTGGTCTTGCAACTATCACCCAGAACGTAGATGATTTTATGAACTCCCGATATGGAAAACCTATTGTTACAAACTCAGCTCTCCAGCTTCTTATGAAACAGTCGCCGGCTAGTATTGGAGTGATTAGTAAAACGTTTGGATTAACCGAAAGTGAAAAACAGTTTTTATTGGAAGCCGAGGTAGGCGAGGGTTTGTTTTTTGTAGGATTAAAACACGTGGCGATAAAGATTATTCCGTCTTATACCGAGGACCAAATTATTACCACTGACCCGGAGCAACTTCTGGAATTAAGAGGGAAGCTTGAAAAATAACGTGGAAAATAAAAAATTTACCGCGGTAGAAATAGTAATAGGGGTTTCTCTTGC
>CAZJVK010000076.1:0-2465 GCA_964549725.1 uncultured Candidatus Saccharibacteria bacterium
ATGAAAAAGGTAGCTATTTTTGATATTGACGGAACGATTTTTCGGTCTAGCTTACTTATAGAATTAACCGATGCCCTTATTCAAGAAGACATTTTTCCTTCAAAGGTGGAAAAAATATATACTCGGGCCTATAAAAACTGGTTGGACAGAAAAGGCCCATATGAAGAATATATTGTAGAAGTTATTAAGGCGTTTGAACAAAACATTAAAGGCGTTCACTATGATGAGTTTTCGAAAGTTGCCGAGAAAGTTGCTGATTTTCACAAGAATCGAGTTTATCGATATTCTCAAGGAATTATTAAAGATTTGAAAAAGAAAAACTATTATCTTTTAGCAATTTCTAACTCTCCCCAAAAAGTTGTTGACGAATTTTGTAAAAAATTTGGGTTTAGTAAAATATACGGCCGGATACACGAAATTGACGAACAAAAAAGATTTACGGGTAAAACGCTTTACAATGAACTTATTAACGATAAAGCTAAAATTTTAAAGCGTGCCATTGAAAAAGAGGGGTTAACACTGAAAGGGTCAATTGGTGTTGGAGATACGGAAACTGATATTGCTTTTCTAAAGATGGTGGAAAAACCGATTTGTTTCAATCCTAATCAAAAGCTTCATCAATATGCGAAACGCGCTGGTTGGGAAATTGTTATTGAAAGAAAAGACGTTATTTACCATCTCTAAATATCTCTTGCTTAGTTCAAAATTAAATAGAATGGAAGGTAAAATTATAAGAAAATTTGTTTTAGCTATTTTAATTTTCGGCTTACTTTTTAGTGGGTTTAACTTTGCCTTTGCTGAAAACAGCCCGCAAGATTCTCATATTTGCTCGGTCTATTTTACTTATATTGGCTGTTCTAATTGTGCCATAACAGATCCTATTGTTTTAACTGAATGGACTGAAAACTATAATAACTTTGTGGTTATTGAATATATGTGGTATGGAGGGGACTGGGACAGTCCCAATTCTAAGTTTTTTGGGAATTATGCCCAAAAATATCAGACCCAAGCCGCCGTTCCTCAAATTGTTTTTACTAATAATAATATTAAATCAGGAAGGATTGATGTTCCTGAAGCAGAAAAGGATATTAAAATTTTAAAATCCAATCCTTGTCCCTTAATGGATAAATCGGTTTCTTGGCAGGATCTTGTTTTGAATGATTTAGAAGCCGAGCCGAAAATTTGGGCTAATGGAAGAGTTTTAATAAAAGAAGAAAATGGTTGGCTTTTTCAGTGGAACGGCGAAGATTTAAATGAAGAAATAATCGGCAGTAAAAACATAGACAACGAATTAGCAAAAAATTTACTTTTTAATGATAATATTTCTGAGGCGCTTAATGAGCGGAATTTTGAAATTGTGGAACCTCAGAAAGCTGAGTTTTCAGGTTCTGTTTTCCCTCCAAGCTATGGGTTTGTTCCTTACGTTGAACTTGAAAATGCTATTAGAATAGGTATTTCAGAAGATTCAGCTATTGCCGGACCGGTCCAACCGGAAGAACAAACAGAGCAACCAATAGCGCAACAGCCCCTCGAAGAAGAAATTACTTTGCCTATTATCGGCAAAGTAAAGACGAATGAGCTCTCTTTGCCGGCTCTAACTTTTCTTTTGGGTTTAGCTGATGGTTTTAATCCTTGCGCTTTTTTCATTCTAACTTTTCTTTTAGCGGCTTTAATTGGCTTAGCCGGAGCCAGGAAAAAGATTTTTTTGGTGGGAGGAATTTTTGTATTTTTTTCAGCCTTGTTCTATTTCCTGTTTATGGCTGTTTTGCTGAACGTTTTCCAATTAGGGGGAAAATTAATTATTTTTACTATAGTTGCGGGAATAGTAGCTGTTATAGTCGGGTTGTTGAACATAAAGGATTATTTTGCTTTTCAAAAAGGAATTTCTTTAACTTTGCCTAAAAATAGTAAAGAAAGATTTATACAAAGGGTAAAAAACTTAAGCTTAGCAAAGAATACTTGGGCTTTGATTACGGCTTCTATAATTATCGCTGCCACGGTTAATCTTTATGAACTTCTTTGTACTTTTGGTTTTCCTTTGATTTACACTCGGATTTTGAGTTTAAGACAACTTTCCTCTCTCCAGTATTATTTTCACCTACTTTTTTATAATTTAGTTTATATTATTCCTTTAGTGGTAATTTGCTTGATTTTTGCCATAACTTTAGGCAAAAAGACTTTCAGTAAGGTTTGGGTAAAGAGATTAAAGTTAATTTCTGGATTTATGATTCTCTTTCTAGGTTTAGTTTTGATATTTGAACCTAAATTATTAGAGTGTATATCCACCGCCTTTGGGGTTTTAATCTCAGCGATAATAGTTTCTGGAATAATTATTCTAATTAAATTCTTTTTAACAAAAAAGAATTCTCCCAAATTATAAGAAAGAGGAGCGATGTTGATATTTACATTAATTTAAAATGAACAAAACCGCCCTCCCGGCGGTTTTTTTAAAAAACCTTTAGTAG
>CAZJVK010000077.1:0-2412 GCA_964549725.1 uncultured Candidatus Saccharibacteria bacterium
ATCCTTATATTTTCTATTTTCTCCTCACTTGGAGTTGCAATATATTCATATTGTTATATATTTAAAATAGTTGTTTAATAATTTATAAAAGAAAAGGGGGTTGGGTATGAAACAAAGAGAACTTAGGCTGAGAAGGAAATTGAGCGGCAGAGGTTTAAGAAGCGAGAACATAATACAAAAGACCCTCGAAATATTAGAAGCTGAAAATAAGATAAGAGGGTTTGTAAGATCAGATTTCTTTGATGACATTAGAGGTAAAGACTTCTTTGTGGTGTTTTGTGGAAAGAGCAAATATCATATTGTGCCTCTGCAGGTTAAAACTTCAATGACCGGTCAAATGGAACACCAAAAAATACATCCGGAAATACCTTCAATTAGAGTTAAGTTTCGATCCTTAACCCTATTAAAGAAAAAAATTATGAAAGTAGCCGGAAGTTTTGAAAGAGGTGAAGTAATCCATGTTTAAGTATTTTGGGCCTGACGTTATTGACGTTGAGGCCCTTTTCTTTTAAGATACAATTATTGTTGATGACAAGTTTTATTTACCTCAAAAATTTAATAATTAATTTAGATCAATGAAAAATCTTTCCCGCAATTTACTTTGGATATTGTTAATTTTTATTTCCGTAAGCCTCATTTTTTCTTTAATTGCAGAAGTGAACAATTCTGAAACCGAGGAATTCGGAATGAGTGAAATTGCTAAAAAAGTTGAAGCCGGCGAAGTAGAATCAATTATTGTTTCCGGTGAAGAACTTGAAATTCTTTTAAAAAATGGCACTGAAGCCATCTCAAGAAAAGAAGCCGAAACCAGCTTAACTGAAACCCTCAAAAATTATGGTGTTTCCGCCGGCGCCCTTCAAGAAGTAAATATTAGCCTCAAAGATGAAGGTGGTTTTAAGCACTGGGCCGGCATTCTTATCCCAACCCTCCTTCCTCTCCTTATTATCATTCTTGTTTTCTGGTGGATTTTCCGCCGGGCCCGAGGTGGTGTGAATCAAGCTTTTACTTTTGGTAAAGCCAATCTTAAAATATCCACCCCCTCCAAAACCAAGATTACTTTCAAAGACGTTGCCGACTTGAAAGAAGCCAAAGAAGAACTGGAGGAAGTTGTTGATTTTCTTAAAAATCCCCAGAAATTCCTGAAGATTGGAGCCAAAATTCCAAGAGGTATTCTTATGATGGGCCGCCCCGGCACCGGCAAGACTCTTCTTGCCCGGGCTGTTGCTGGTGAAAGTAAGGTGCCCTTTTTCCACATTTCGGCATCGGAATTTGTTGAGATGTTTGTAGGAGTTGGAGCTAGCCGAGTCCGGGACGTTTTTGAGACCGCTAAAAAGGCCGCTCCTTCTATAATTTTCATTGATGAAATTGACGCCATTGGTCGTCAGCGCGGAGCGGGATTGGGTGGGGGTCATGATGAACGGGAGCAGACCTTAAATCAAATTCTTTCCGAGATGGATGGTTTCGACAAAGAAACTAACGTTATTATAATTGCTGCTACCAATCGCCCCGATATTCTTGACAGTGCCCTTCTAAGACCCGGTCGTTTTGACCGTCAGATTATTCTTGACCTGCCCGACATTAAAGGTCGGGAGCAGATTCTCAAAATACATTCCAGAAATAAACCGCTTGCTGAAGATGTAGATTTTCATGAGGTGGCTATCCGCACTCCCGGTTCCTCCGGAGCTGACTTGGAAAACTTGCTTAATGAGGCCGCTATTCTTACCGCTCAGAATGGTCAGAAAAAAATTATTCAGAAGAGCGTTCTTGATTCAATAGAAAAAGTAATGCTTGGGCGTGAACGAAAGTCAAGAATAATAACCGATAAGGAAAAGAAGATTACCGCCTATCATGAAGCGGGTCACGCTTTGGTGGCGGCAGGTCTTAAAGAAGCCAACCCGGTTCAGAAAGTTTCCATTATTAGCCGGGGTATGGCTGGCGGTTATACCATTGAGCTCCCCATTGAAGACAGGCATCTTAAAACCAGGTCTGAGTTTATGGCCGAAATTGCTGTAGCTCTGGGTGGATATGTTTCCGAATTGATTAATTTCAATGATGTTACCACCGGCTCGTCTAATGATATTGAGCAGTCCACGAAACTTATCAGAAACCTTATTACTCGGTATGGTATGAGTGAGAAGCTCGGTCCTCGAACCTTTGGTAAAACTGAGGAGATGATTTTTCTAGGCAAAGAAATATCAACCGAAAAGGATTATTCTGAAAAGATGGCCGAAGAGATTGATAGGGAGGTTGATTGGTTCGTGAAAAAGGGAGAACAGACTGCTAAGAAAATTATTACCAAAAATAAGAAACTTCTTAATGAGATAGCCAACACTTTAATAAAAAGGGAAACTATTGAGCGAGAAGAATTTGATAAACTCATCAAAAAATTTAAACTGAAACCAATTTCTGTTA
>CAZJVK010000078.1:0-2361 GCA_964549725.1 uncultured Candidatus Saccharibacteria bacterium
TTAATTATACCTTTGTTGGTGGGTGGTCCCGATGCGTTCGAAATTTTAATTTCGTTCCGCATCGAGGATCCTCGATTTTATTTTAAAATCAAAGATTTTGATAAAATCGGGACGAGTAGTAAAGATTACCTGAGATACTGCCTGATATTCTGCCGATGCTGGTCATAGTTATCAGAGCAGTAAATTTGATTATTGGAGTGAATGTAGTAAAGATAATTAGTTTCTTCAGGATGAAAAGCCGCTTTTATTGCGGATAGTCCGGGGTTTGAAATTGGTGTCGGCGGCAAACCTTCATATTTATAAGTATTGTAAGGAGAATCAACCTCTTTATTATTTATAGATATAGGCGCCCACCAATCACTTTTACCTATCTCAATATTACTAGCTAACTCTTCTGTTCCGTCTGCCAACCCTCGGGCATACTGCAAAGTAGCGTCAATTTGAAGCCTCATATCCTTAAGCAGCCTGTTCCAGAGAATGCCGGAAATTAAAGACATCTCTTCATTATTAGCCGCCTCTCTTTGGATAAGAGAAGCAATTTTAAGGCCGGTGGTCCATTTAATATTTTCTTTTAGAAATTCCTCGGTATACGGCTCAAGTTCTTCGTTAAACTTATTAATCATTCTCTCGGCCATCTCAGAGCCGGTTTCATTCCGAGGAACTAGATAAGTGTCCGGAAAATATACGCCCTCTGTATATTCATCATCAATATGGGCGTTTATAAAACTTATTTTGTTATCTTTACTCCAACTAAGTTTTTCTCCAATCAACTCGGCTGTTTCTTCTTTTCTAAGACCTTCTGGAATTAAAACCCAAACCAACTCGGGGGGTTCAGAAAAAGCTTCAATCAACTTAAAAAGATTTGTATGTTCTTTAATGGAATATCCGCCGGGCTCAATTTCTTTCAAGCCGGTTATGGAAACTAAAATTTTAAAAAGCCATTTGCTGTTAATAAAAAATTCAGCGCTAAGCTTATCACCCACGGCGTCGGTTGAGATAGTTGAATCGGGCACAACAAAAATATCCGGCTCTTCATCCGGCAAGGCAGTATTTATAAACATAAAAAACGAAATAACAATAATAAAAATAAAAGCAATGCCGATTATTGAAATTTCCCTGTGATTTTTCATTATTAACTTATTACATCTTCATACTCCGGAAAGTATTTAGTTATGTCTTTAATGTTAAAGTCTCTCAAAATTGATTCTTTCGGCTCCTTCTTAAGGAGAAACTCAAATGACTTTATTACCAAATCCTTAGGCGAAATCCGACTGTCTGTCAAGGCTTCATAATATTCTTTGGTAAGTTTAACTTGAAAATCCAGAGCGTCAACATTAACGCCAAACTCCCAACCAACGCTGGTTTCTTCCTCCATTGTTATAGTGATATTGGCCATGATTATGGCTTGTTATCTTTTATAAAATCTTTCAACGGTTTCCATTCTCTTTTTTTAATGCCTATTTCTTCAAAAATCTCGGCATTTTTAGCTTCACATTTCGGACATTTAAAATCCTCATCGCCGTTCTTGCTGGCAACATCAGCTCCGGTGAATCGGGCTCCGCAATTTTTACAAATAAAGGTTTTCATCCCGTTAGAAACAAGGTGTGCCTATCGGGCATACCTGTGATATTTAAATTTGACCTTGTGTTTCTGTTTGGTTTCATTAAGATAGTTTGCTATATAGTTTTTATACCTGACTGTTTCTAACGGGATTCATATAAATATTATACCAAATCAGACCTAATTAACCAAAAACCCTAAGATTCCAGCCTTCAAAAAATAAAAACCCTCTTAATTAATAAATTAAGGGGGTTTAACAAACATTATTAGTCCGCTATAGTACCGTTGGGGTAAATGTGAAATTCTTCACCGTCTTTTTTAACCCAAGCTATACCTCCTAAAAAAGGGCCGACAGAGTCGTATCTTTCCTTGTAAGCGGGTGTTCCGTCGGGATGGACGTGAAATTGTTTGCCGTCTTTTCCAACCCAAGCCAGGCCTTTTAAAAAACTACTAACGAAATCATACTTTTTTAACAATTCTTTTCTGGATAATCTTTTCATTTCTTATTTCTCCTTTTTATTTAATTTTTAATTTACTGAGGTTAGTATAACAAGTTAAACATATTCTGTCAACATTTTGAGGGATATCCGGCGTACCTTATAAATAAAAACCCTCTTAATTAATAAATTAAGAGAGTTTGATAAATGTCGTTACCTTGCTCTAGTACCATCGGGATGGATATAAAATCCCCTACCATCCTTTGTAACCCAAGCTAGGCCTTCTGAAAAAAAGGCGATTGAATCGTATCTTTCTTTATAAGCAGGGGTGCCGTCAGAGTAAATATGAAACTCTTTGCCGTCT
>CAZJVK010000079.1:0-2344 GCA_964549725.1 uncultured Candidatus Saccharibacteria bacterium
CTGACACCTTGAAAACAGAAACTGTAACTGGAGAAACCGAAACGGCAGTTGGAGAAACTGAGGTAGTTGAAGTAACAGAGGAACCGGAACAACCAGAAATACCAACAGAGGCTGAAGCGGGACTAGAATCAAAACTTCCAATTGTTGAATCTGCGCTTGCTGGCCACATGGAGTATCAAGGTGGCACAAGTGTATGGGACGAGATTGAAAATCAACTTGACGAACGTTCTGTTTTCCAAAAAATGATACCCGACTTTGATAAACTTGGAGAAGCGGAACATACCCATCTTGTTGACTATCTCAAAGATAAAGTAGTGGAAAATCCGGAAGCGTATGGTCTTCCAAAAGGTACAGACGTTGGTATTCTTACCCATAAGCAACTTGAAGAACTTGACTGGGACAAACTTTTTGGTGAATCAGCCACTTCTGAAGAAATTATGAGAGCGGTTCCTGAACTTTCTGATATTCAAAAGGCAAATA
The DNA here is from genome assembly GCA_964549725.1 of uncultured Candidatus Saccharibacteria bacterium. Lineage (GTDB taxonomy): Bacteria > Patescibacteriota > Minisyncoccia > UBA6257 > GWB1-50-10 > DATGCT01. Next base: position 481 of record CAZJVK010000079.1, read on the forward strand.
TTCTTGAAAACAATAAAATTTTAAATGAACTTGTCCAGAAAACCGGTAAACCAATTGATAGTCAAACAGTTGACCAAACATTAACTAATGTAAAGGAAGCCGGCGGCGTGGATGAGTATCTTAAAACCGAAGCGGCGATAGGAGGAACCGAAGCAGTTGAGGCAACAGAAGAACCAGAAACATATCTTACCAAAGAACAAGAAGCGACTATTGTTAAGGCCCAGCAGGAGGCAACTAAGGAAGCTGGGGTAGCTGAGACAATTGAAGCAACAGAAGAACCGGAAACATATCTTACCAAAGAACAAGAAGCGACTATTGTTGGAGCCCAGCAGGAAGTAGCCGGAGGGCCAGCTAAAATTTCCGCTCTTAACACCCTTAATGAACAATTGGATAAGGGATGGTTTATATTTGGTGGCGCGAGCTCAAAACAACTTGAGTCCGCCACTGAAAAAGTTGCCCAAGCTTTTGGGCTTGATGAAAATCAAGCTGATCTTTTTGCCAGTCATTTATCTCAGGGTGAAGAAATGAGTAAAAAAGCCCTTCAGGGGCTTATAAAAGACGGCGAAGTGAATATGAAGAATTTTTCTAACCAGATTAAAGAATTTCAAGGCATGCTTCACTCTCATGAACTTCCTCAAAACTCGGATTGGGTGCCGCGGACATTAGGAACTGGTGAGAACACAGAAATAGGACTTGTCCGGAAAGTTAATGAGAATGTTTATGAACATATAAGACAAGCAGATAGTAGAGTTCAACAACTAGGAGCAGATAATTTAAAATTACGCATTAATCCGGAACAGCCAGAAGTTCCAACAGGAACGCCGGAACAAGCGAGTGAAAAATTTGGTGATGAAACTATAAGGCGCAGTAATAAATGAGATAAATCCGATTTACTAAAAACCCCGTCAGTTTATTAAACAGGCGGGGTTTTTTATTTAATGAAATTGATGATTATTTCTGAACTTTTTTGGTAAGCGTTTTTAAACATTTAGCGCAAACAAGTGAACGCTTGCCCGGCTCAAAAAGTCGAGTCCAGTGAAGATTAGCTTTTTGCTTATACTTCTTGGTCGGGTTGTATTTACCGCGAAGCTTCTTTCGCTTCTGGGCCAGATTATATGATTTTCCGCATCTTTCGCACTGTCTCATAATATTGGTATATTAGCCGGATATGTATTGACGGTCAAGTGTAAAAATACAGAAAACATAAAATTTTAAATTTATTCTAACCGAGAACTGCTTTTTTGTAACTTCCGTTTTCAAAATTAAACTCATAATAATTAGCGCCATCCTTGGATTCAATTTGTATTATCACTGATTTTTTGTCCGGTAAAATCTTGAAAATTATTTCTCCGGTCACCGAACTCTGTGGAGGTATGGAATCAAATACTCCTTTTACATTTAGAGGTTTCTGATTCTGACCCCCTGGGTCAACTATCTCAAAAAGATTACCCGGTTCAAGCGCGCTGTATGACTCAGCTTCATTGGTGTATATTTTAAGATAAATTCTTACGATGCCAGTTTCTTTTTCCTTAACCAATCTTTGAATTGCCACATTGATATCCGTCTGAGGCGAAAGAAGGGGACTGGACTTTGTTTTAAAAAGAATAGCCGTTGGGATTACAATATCATCTTTTTTAATTGGTGTTGCTTCTTCTTCGGTTGAGGTTGCTTTACCCTCTTTATCTAAAGGTGTCGTTAATTGGGTAAATTGCGTATCTTCTGAAATAATGCGCATATTCATCTTCAAGTCCTCAGTTTCCTGTGTTAGATTAGAAATTTTGTCAAAAATTAAGGAAAAACCACCGATTACTCCGATGATTAAAACGACGAGAACGAATTTAATAATGGCATTACTTTTTTTCAT
>CAZJVK010000080.1:0-2262 GCA_964549725.1 uncultured Candidatus Saccharibacteria bacterium
AATGATTTAGTTCCAATATTTCACCTGACTGATAAGTAATATCCCAGTGCCAATGAGATTTCCAGTGGGTTCCCGAATACTGAACATAGAAACGAACTGGCCCCGAAAATCCTAAATTATCAGGAATAATAAAACTTTGATTATATTCAACCCAGTAAGGTTTTGCCCCAGAATTAATATCAGAAGGATAAATTGTACCTAATTTATATATCCCTGGTCCGGACTCATCCAAAACTTGAACTTCATCACACCACTTAAGGTTCTGAACAACACTACAATCTCCGTAAATCTCACTGGTAGCTCCCCTGCAGTTTTCACAACAATCATCTCCAGCCAATGTCAAGGGTATATCTTTATCTTCGGTAACGAAGAAATCAACCCGGTTGTAAAATAGACCATTCCCACAACTGGTCACTCTAAACTTGCCTTTAAAATTTAAGATATCTCCAATTTCATATTTCTTATTAGGGACTGGACTGTTAAAAACAATATTTGTATCGCAATTGCCTCCAGTAACTTCGGTAGCTGCTAAAACATAGTTTCCAAATAAAATCCCTACCCCAAGTAAAGTTAATAAAATTAAAGTTTTTGCTGTTTTCATCTTTTTAGTTTTAAGAAAATAAATAATTGCCCCTATTATTAAAATGATTAGGATAAGACCGATAATTAAATTTTTATTTCTTTCAAAAAAACTAATTTTTTCTTCGGGTAAGTGTTTTTCTGGTACTTTTACAACTGGGGTAATTTCAAATTCATATTGATCAAGAATTCTTCCCTTCTTTATAATCTCAACCTTAACCTTTGGATTATATACACTTTTTGTTATGGGTACCTCAATCAAGATTTCTCTGCTTTCTATTTCTATATCTTTTTCTGCTTTTCCAACTAAATTCTCTTTTTCATCATATATTTCTACTTTCAGCACTCCTTCTCCTCCCTCAATTTCATAATCTGGAGGTCCGGTATATTGAACTTTAATCTCTGCCTCATCTCCCGCTTGGTAAGAACTTTTATTTGGCTGAACCGACAAAATTTCTGCATCCTCTCCCGAAATTATCCAGCGAAAATATAAGGAATTTGAAACTAACTGTTGACTGTCTTTTTCCAAAAATTTAATTTCTGAAAGATAAGATTCGGGTTTAGTTAATTCTGGCAAAGTAATCCTTAGGGTTTGCTTTCCTTCTGGTTCTACAATGATACTTTCCCCCGCCTGCTCTTGTAAAATCTCACCCCCAACGTTTCTTTTATAAGTAATTATTTTAGGAAAGGCTATAATAGTGAAATCCGAACTATTAGCAACATCAAATCGAACTTCGGGAATTTCTCCCGGCTGATAATGAACCCCGCCACCCGGTGATAAATCCTCTCCTTCTTTTACTACCCAATAGTTATCTAGGGTTAAAAATTTTCCTTCTCCCCCAACGCTAATTACTTTATCAATCCAGCCCCATTCTTCTCCTCTACTATTTGCCAATTGGATTCTAAATTTAAGACTACAGACAGGCAAATTTGAAGGGAGGGTATAAGAAAAAGTTTTTTTTATCTCTTGCCCCGGAGAAAGACTAAATATTTCTTCTCCTCTCTGCTCAGCAATCATTTTTGTATCTACCCCATTAACTTCACCTCCTAATAACTGAAAATAAAACACTAAATCACTGATCACAAATTCTTCATAGTTCCACAAAGAAACAGTTCCTTCCAAGGTTTGACCTGGCTCAAAAGTATTTTTTGATAAATTTAATTCAGTAAAATAAATTTGAGGGGCAAGAGTGGCATGAACCCCGGAATAGATTAAGAAATTTCCAAACAATAAAATTACAAAAAAGAGTACTAATTGAAAATAATTATTTTTTATCATATTAATTTATCCTTATTCTTTCTTCTATTTTATTTTACCATTTTTTTTAAACTGGAGTAAAGGTTAATCTTTGAATAACTGAAACACCATTTTTTTTAAGCCTTCTCCTATGTAATTTAGTAAAATATCCTTTATGTTTATTAAATCCGTAACAATAATATTTTTTATAATACCCTTCCGTTATTCTGTCTCTGAAAACTTTAGCCATGATACTGGCTAAGGCATAGGAAAAAATCTTCTGGTCGGCTTTCATTATTAATTTATGATTCATGGATTTCGATCTTTTAGAATTTAATCTATTCCCGTCAATCCTATATTAACAGATAACAAAAATAATTTTAGGAAACGAATATTGTCCATCTCACCTAATAATAAATTCGTTAGAATGATAAAACTTGTCTTCT
>CAZJVK010000081.1:0-2258 GCA_964549725.1 uncultured Candidatus Saccharibacteria bacterium
ATGGCGATATCAATAGAACAAAAGAAAAGTTCAGCTAATTGGTTAAATATTATTTTAGCGATAATTGTCGTGACGGTAATTTTTGCCGGCGGCTATTTCCTGTTTTTCAAAAAACCAGAGCTTATTGAGGTAATAGTGCCTACCCAACTTAAAGATTTAAGCAGACTTTCTGAAGCGGAATTTAATCCTCAAGAGCTTTTGAACTCCCCGGAGTTTAAGGTTTTAAGACAATTTCAGGTTGAGATTGAAGTTTCTGAACCGGGTCGGGATAATCCATTTAAGCCTTTTTAGTAAGCTCCCAAATTTACAAGCCGCAGGCGCAGTGAATTTGGCTAGAGCGAACTAACCCCCTCACTCGAAAATTAGTCAGCATATCTTATTTTTATACCCAATAATCTCTGATAACATTAAAGATATAGAAAATAAAGAATAACTTTCGAGTGAGGGGGTGTTCAATGTGTTGGCTAAAATTATTACGCCTCACATTGGGTTCAGCTTATAATTTTAGAACACATTGACATGAATGAAAAAAAACTTTTTGACGAACTGGTTAAACGAGGAGTAATTAAGAAAAAGGCGGCGGACAAGATACTTCGAGGAGCTGAACTTTCAGGAAAATCAGCCGAGGATATTTTGTATGAACAGCGAGTGGCAGATGAAGAAGTAGTGGTAAAAGTCAAAGCGGAGCTTTTAGAAGTTCCATATAAAGAGGTGGATTTTTCGAGTATTCCAGATGAAATTCTGAGTTTGATTCCATATGAAACTTCAAAAACGTACAAAGTAATTCCAATCGAGAAACAAGATAATATGCTGGTAGTTGGAATGGAGAACCCCAAGGATGTCCGGGCCCAAAACGCCTTGAAGTTTATTGCTAAACGCTCAGGTTTGAGTTTGGGGGTTTATGTGGTGAAACCATCCACTCTCAGGGCTGTTTGGCAAAGATATCAACCATATGAAAGTGAGATTCAAGCGGCAGTGCGCGAGATAAGCGTCTCGGGAGAAGGACAACAAAGAAAAGTTGGTTTGGAGGAAGGAATGGAAAGTTCTCAGGACGCGCCAGTGATAAAAATTGTAGCTTCAACTTTAAAGCACGCAGTTGATGCTTCAGCGTCAGATATTCATATTGAACCCCAGCGAGACCGATTGAATATTAGATTTAGGATTGATGGAGATTTACATAAAGTGGCGGAGTTGCCGGTTAGTTTAAGCAAGTCGGTTATTTCTCGGGTAAAAGTTCTTTCCCGCCTTAGGCTTGATGAGACGAGGATACCTCAAGACGGCCGGTTTGGAACAATTATTTTCGGACGAGATATTGATTTTCGAGTTGCCAGTTTTCCAACACCTTCGGGGGAAAAAATAGCTATAAGAGTACTGGATTCAACAAGAGGAGTAAAAAGTGTTGAGGAACTGGGTCTCGGCGAATACAACAGCGACGTACTTCAGAAAGCAATTGAAAATCCTTACGGAATGATTCTTATTACCGGTCCGACCGGTTCTGGAAAAACAACGACTTTGTATGCGATAATGAACAAGTTGAATACTGAAAAGGTTAATATTGTAACTTTGGAAAATCCGGTGGAGTATTTTATGCCGGGGATTAACCAATCCCAGGTAATGCCCGAGATAGGATATAGTTTTTCTTCAGGATTACGCCAGATTCTTAGGCAAGACCCGGATATTGTTATGGTTGGCGAGATAAGGGATAAGGAGACGGCTGGTTTAGCGGTGAACGCCGCGCTAACCGGCCACTTGATGCTTTCCACCCTACATACCAACAATTCGGTAGGAGTTGTTCCTCGATTGGTTGATTTGGGAGTTCCTAGCTTCCTTCTTTCTTCGGCATTAAATCTTATGCTTGCCCAGCGGTTAGTAGTGGGTCTTTGTCCAAAGTGTAGAGTGGAAACGGGGACGTCATCGGAAACTCAAAAGGTAATTGATGAGGAAATCGAAAAATTACCGGATGATTTGAAACAGAAAGTTAAAGCAAAATATAAGAAACCTTATAAAGTGTATAAATCAGAACCAGACGAAAATTGTGAGGTTTGCGGAGGTAAAGGAACGGTAGGACGAGTAGCGATTTTTGAAATTTTTAATATGACGAGAGAGCTTGGAGACATAATTTCGGCCGGTTTTACAGAGAATGAACTTTGGAAAGAAGCCGATCGGCAGGGTATGGTAACTCTTAGGCAGGACGGAATTCTGAAAGCGCTTGACGGCAAGGTTTTTATTGAAGAAATATTAAGAGAAACGGAAGAGTA
>CAZJVK010000082.1:0-2230 GCA_964549725.1 uncultured Candidatus Saccharibacteria bacterium
AAAGATGGAAAACAAGTTTTCAATCTTTCTCCTCACTTGCGTGAGTAGGTTATAGATAATAACCAATTTGAAAATTTAAAATTCTCTCATAACTTCTAAACTAATTAAAATATGGCTACTGGACTTATTGAACTCGCTATCGTCATTGTTTTTGCGGCAATTCTCGGTATCATCGCTAAATTATTAAAACAGCCGACTATTTTAGCATATCTGATTACCGGAGCTGTTATCGCTTACTTCGGTTTTTTTCATTTTGATAATCAAGATGTGCTCCATGCCTTTTCGGATATGGGTATTATGTTTTTACTTTTTTTGGTCGGTTTGGAAATTAATTATAAAACAGTTCGATTGGTCGGCCGAGAGTCACTTATTGGGGGCTTGGCTCAAATTATTTTTACAGCGCTGGCTGGTTTTGGTATTGCTGAACTATTCGGATTTGGCTGGATTGAGGCGTCTTACATTGCCATCGCTCTTACTTTTTCAAGCACGATTATTGTAGTTCAGCTTTTATCCGAAAAGAAAGCGATGAACAGCCTTTACGGTAAATTATCAATAGGTTTTCTTTTAGTTCAGGACTTTGTAGCGATTCTACTTTTAATAGCCCTTTCCGGGATTGAATCGGGAGCCGGGATTTCCTGGCAAAGTTTGATTTTGACGATAATTGAAAGTGTTCTTCTTCTCGCGGTATTCTTTTTCTTAGGTCGAAAACTTTTTCCATATATATTTAGTAAGATTGCCAGGTCTCAGGAACTTTTATTTTTAAGTTCTTTGGCTTGGCTTTTTGTTATGGTAGCTATTACCGAACAAATTGGTTTTTCAATTGAAATCGGCGGGTTCTTAGCCGGTTTGGCTCTTGCTAATTCCTCAGAACATTTTGAAATATCATCTAAAATAAGACCATTACGAGATTTTTTCATTGTGATTTTCTTTGCGATTTTGGGGTCCTCAGTCGTCCTTATGAATTTTTCCGGTCTTTTTTGGCCGATTATTATTCTCTCCGGTTTTGTGCTGATAATAAATCCAATAATTGTTTTAGTTGTGATGGGACTTATGGGTTACGAACGCCGGACAAGTTTTCTTTCCGGAGTAACACTTGCCCAGATTTCGGAGTTTAGTCTCATTTTGGCGGCTTTAGGGTTAAAAATTGGTCATATTGGAGAAAATGTTGTAGCTCTCATCGTCGCCGTGGGAGTTATTACCATTACTATCTCAACCTATATGATCAGAGACGCCGAGAAAATTTTCCGATTTTTCTCTCCATATTTAGGTATTTTTGAAAAGAAACGGCGGAAGATTGACAACTTATCGGAGACGGATTTGAATAAGCCGATAATTCTTATCGGTTGTCACCGAACCGGAGAGGCGTTGGTTTTAAACGTACCCAAAAAGGATATCTTTATTGTTGATTTTGACCCGGTTGTTGTGAACAAGCTTCAACAGAAAGGGTATATAGCCGTGTTTGGAGACGTTTCGGATTCTGAAATATTTGAAAAGGTTAATTTTTCGGAGGCGCGAGTAATTATATCGACCAGTCCTAATTTTGACGATAATCTGTTATTAATTAATAAAATTAGGGAGATGAGGGAGCAGAAGAGTGGAAAGGCAATTAAAAACGCTGGCTTTCCAAAAGTAATTGTGAGAGCCGAAAGTGAAAAGGATGCTCAGATTTTTTATGAGTATAAAGCTGATTATGTCCTTATGCCCAACTTTATTTCCGGCCATTATTTAAGCCAGCTAATCACCGAAGACCCTAATTTTGATATTTTGAAAAGATTAAGCGAGAGAGATATTAAATTAATGAAGAAGGAAGATATCGTGACTTAGTTGTCCACAGAGCTTTATTTGCCAGATAATTTTTGTTGGTTATAATTAAAGAAAGGTTAAAAATAAAAATATATGAATAAAAAAGGAATTTTAGCAATTTTAATTATCATAGCAGTGATAATTGTAGTTGTTATTGTAGTTTCCGGAAATAAAGGGAATGTAGGAAACGGCGAAGGTGTAACTGGTGAGGTTAACGATATCAAGGCCGGAGGAACCGAAACATTTGACCCGACCGTGCCGGGGGAAGATGTAGAACTAACCCAACCGAAAGTTAGCGCCCCAGCGGCTCCAGGAGTAAAAGCTCAACTTAGAGTGTTTGACATGTCGGCTTCAGAGAATGGTTTTATACCGGAGCAAATTGTGGTTAACCAGGGTGATACAATAAACGTTAAGTTAAAAGCTCCAA
>CAZJVK010000083.1:0-2194 GCA_964549725.1 uncultured Candidatus Saccharibacteria bacterium
TCGTTTGTGCCCGGGGTGGGACTTGAACCCACACGATCTAATGACCACAAGATTTTGAGTCTTGCGCGTCTGCCAATTCCGCCACCCGGGCATAAACAATTTTTATTATAATACTATTTTAGCCAGTGCTGCAACAAAAACCGGCTACGCGCCGGCTTTGTTAGTATTAACCAATAAAGAACTGGTACTTATTCTTTTTTCTTCCCTTCTATTTTTTCTACGTTTTCAACAATATCTTCTACATATTCTCCTATTCTAAAAATTACGGCCATTAATTCAAGGATAACTCGGAGAATAGAGACATAAACAATATAGCAAACCGGAACGAGAATAAGAGCGAGAATACCAAAAATAATCGTTTCTTTAAAACCACCAATAATAATGAGAATTCCCAAAATACCGGCTAAAATTACATTTACCCAAAAAATAAACGCAATTACTCTGGTAGTGATAAACTTTTTGAATGAGAAATCAAAAAGATGTTTAAGAAACTCACCGTTTTTTATTTTTTTCTTCATAAATAGTATTGTGTCCTAAAAAATATTCAGTAGGACCTTTTTGTTTACATTTATTATACATTATATGCCCGCAGATTACCAACCCTAATTTCATTCGCTTACTACGTACTACTTACTAATTAATGTACCTTCAAAATTACCGCCGTCAAGATATGCCTTAGCTTCGGCGAGATCATTACCTCCAATAATTGCTACTTCGAAACCTTTTTTTCTCGCTTCCTCAGCGGCGACCGGGCCAAAGGGAGCGTGACCACCGGATTCCCAATCGTCAGATAGGATTTCTTTAAACTCCTGCCAAGTCATCTTTTTTATTGGAAAGGCATCGGGAAATTTTAAAGGATTTTTATTATATACATATCTAATGTTAGTGAGATTTAAAATTTTTGTAGTACCGATGTATTCAGCCATTTTTACAGCGCCATAGTCGGAGGTGGCTCCGGCCCCGGGGTTTTCCTCGGCGGCAATTAAAATCTTTTCTGTAAATTTAATTTCGCCGGGCGGGTTCAAGATTATTTTTGGATGAGCTAAATTACCCAAGACAGTTTTTAAAAGGAATGCGTTTATTCGAGTAGCGTGGATACCAAGTATGTCAAGGTCCAGTTCGGTTGGTTTACCTAAGTTCCTAGCGGCGTTCTGATATTCTCGGGCGGTCCATCCCCCGCCGGCGACAACTACAAACCGATAACCTTCATTGACCTCTTTTTCTATAAAGTCCCTGAATTTTTTCAAGAAAACCAAGTCTATTTCATTAGGGACAATAAGGGAACCGCCTACTGAAATTACCGCAATTTTGTTTTTCATGTCTTAATTTTATAAGATACCTCTTGGTGAAGTCGAAATGTGCCCAGGCCGGCTCTCGCGGTGCTCGCCTGTCTGATTAAAATCAGACAACTCGCACAACGCTCCGAGCTTCAAATCCCTCTCGCAAGCAAAGCAGTTTGTTTGCTCGCCCAGTCACTGCACTCGCTTTGCTCGTTTGTGCCCAGGGCGGGATTTGAACCCGCATGCTCATAAGAGCCACGGCCCTCAACCGTGTATGTATACCTGTTCCATCACCTGGGCTTATTTTCTTATTAGTTGCCAAACTTATTTGTAAACAAAGTTTGCAAGTGTGTTGATCGGTTGTGAAATATACACTACTTGTAAAACTTCTTTAGTTTATCCTTAATTTTTTTGGCCGATAAGTCACGAAAGTAATAAAGTTTAGAACGCTTTCTTCGCTTAGGGACAGCTAAAAACTCAATTCTTTTGATGAGCGGAGAATAAATAGGATAAACTTTCTCGACACCAATATTTTGGATATTAGCGCGCACGGTAAAAGTAGCGCCAACCTCGGTGCCGTGTTTTCTAGCGATAACCAGCCCCTCAAACGGTGTTTCCCGTTCTTTATTGTCTTTACCAACCACTCTTTCCCAAACTTTCAAATGAGTACCTGATTTAATTTTAGCTATTTCTTCTTGAGTTAATGGCATAATTTGTGAATAGTTTAGTATATTTTACTCGTTCTGTAAAATTAATTTTGCGGGGGCACTAGGATTCGAACCTAGAGCGATAGTTTTGGAGACTATCATGTTAGCCATTAACACTATACCCCCTTCAACTAAATAGTACAGAAATTGGAGCTTATAACAAGGAAGGTGAGAAAAACAAATGCGAAGTATTTGTTTTGCGAGCCA
>CAZJVK010000084.1:0-2164 GCA_964549725.1 uncultured Candidatus Saccharibacteria bacterium
AATGAGCAACGCAAGGTAAAAACCAGCGAGTTATAATAAACACCTCTTTTTTTAGTTTTTAAATTTTCCCGACATTGTCTAAATTTTAATTTAGATACAATGTCGTGGATTCTCGATTTTCTTTCTAAATTAGTAATTTAGAGAAAATCGGAACTGCTTTAATTATACTGGGTCTATCAAGGCTTTTTTTTACCACCTTTTTCTCTTTCAAGAACCACCTTTATTAAAATCTTAACACCATCACTAAAGTCAACACGTATCTGACTCTCACCAAGTTCTTTAAGGGGGTGAGAAAGGTTCACGGAAATATTTTTATACCCTTCCTTAATCAGTTTTTCGACAATATCGTCTCCGGTAATAGAACCGTACACCTGACCTTTGTCACCAACCTTAACCGGAAAGGTGAGAGTTTGGTTTTCAATTTTCCCGGCACGTTTCTTATTCTCGGTAATTCTTTTTTCCTTCTCCTCTTCGTCTTTTTTACGTTCTTCTTTAAGCCGGGCAAGAACTTTATTAGTGGCAATCTCGGCCATATTATTGAGGATAAGATAATTACGGAAGTACCCCAGAGCCACTTCGGTTATTTCAAACTTATGACCGAGCCCTGGAACATCTTTTAAAAGAATAATTTTTATTTTTTTCTTTGCCATATTTTTTTTACAATATAATAGTTGGAATTGATTTAACGTCCTTTGATTTTTCCCGAATTATTTCCAAGGCTTTCTCAAGCTGAGGGTCAGTATCAGGTTCGGTATCCTCATCAATTTTTATTTCAACATCCGGGTCAATGCCATTTTCATTTATTGATTTACCGGAGGGAGTAAGCCACTCAGCTATCGAAACTTTTATTTTAGAACCATTCTCCAAAGTTTCAACTTCTTGGACGGTGCCCTTACCGAAGGTGGTTTCACCCACCACGGTGACGTTGGGATGATGATACTTCACAGCCCCAACTAGAATTTCAGAAGCGCTGGCTGAGCCGTTATTTATTAAAAGAACAATTGGAATATTATTCCAGGCGCTGTTTCCATTGGCGTTAAAGTCACGTGTTTTACCGGAGCGAAGCCTCTCTTTGGTAATAAGGTCTCCCCGATTTACAAACCAGCCGGTAATGTTATTGGCAACTTCGAGATATCCGCCAGAGTTATTCCGAAGATCAAAAATTAATCCTCTTGGGGCTTTCAGGAGAAGATTGAAAGAGGCTTTGTAAAATTCAGAGGAGGCATTGCCGTTGAAACTAAACAGACGAATATAGGCAATTTTATCATCTTTCATTTCATATTCAATTGTTGGGACTTCAATCGTCGCCCGAGTAATGGCAAATTCTTTAGTTCCCTCCCAGCCTTCACGCATGATAAGAAGGACGACTTCAGTTCCATTCTCACCGCGGATTAATTTTACAGTTTCTTCAATGGTAAGCTTATTAGTGAAAGTATTATCTACTTTCAAAATTTTGTCGCCGGCTTTTAATCCTTCCTTTTCAGCCGGATTTCCTTTCAAGGGAGCGACAATTATAAGTTGGTCGTCGCGCATGCCTATTTCCGCGCCGATGCCGCCAAAACTACCTTGAATATCTTCCTTAAATTTCTTAGCGTCGCTTGGTTCAAAAAAAGTGGAATACGGGTCTCCCAAAGAATTAATAGCTCCTTCAATGGCGCCATAGAGAAGCTGCTCATCTTTAATGTCTTCGGGTTGATAGTACTTATCCTTAATAATGCGAATAGAGTCCCAGAAAAGAGAGAAGTTAGTGGCAATTAACTCATTATTAAAGCCCTCATCGGGAATAACTAAGTCATCGGCCGGTTTTTCAATTGTTAAACCATACTGATACCCGCCATAGAAAATAGCGGCAACGATAATTACTATTCCCAGTACTTTTATAAATTTCTTTGAATCCATCCCGATAGTGTTAGGGTGTCCTTGGACACCCGTAGATTAACGGTTTATTTTGATTATATGACCTGATGTAATTTTGCCTGCTGATTTCCATATTAAAGCATTGATTAACACTACAGCTCCAAGTGGGGTCGCAGTGTGGTAAAAACACAACTGCTTGTGTTTGAACAGCGGAGACGGGCGGAGCCTATATGCGAAGCATAGCGAAGCCCAGGGCAAGAAAGATTGAAAATTTGCTTTTCTATGGCTAGTAGCGAAGAAGAAATTG
>CAZJVK010000085.1:0-2156 GCA_964549725.1 uncultured Candidatus Saccharibacteria bacterium
TCACCGGGCGGGCCAATAAAACTTCGCTGCCGCGCCTAACGGCACGAAAAGCAAAGGAATAGCAGTATAGTTTCACCGGGCTAACCCCGTGAAATTACACTGATATCTTGCTGTAGGGTAAGTTTTAATTCAGGTGTAATTTTGTAAGGTAGGTTTTATAATAAGACTAGTCATATTAATTAATTTATTAAATCAGTGAAATTTCTACGGGGATGAAAATAGTAACAATAGATAATAAAAAAGATGAGGGTTTCTTGAAAACCCCAACTGAAGAAATTGACCTTAAGAAAGAAGATAAAAAGGAGCTCAGGAAGTTGATAAAGAATATGAGGAAAAAGATGATTGAAACCGACGGAGTCGGTCTTTCGGCTAACCAAGTTGGAATTAACAAAAAAATATTTGTAGCGCAGATTCCGGACGAGAATGGTAAACCTAAATTCTATGCCGTGATCAACCCAAAAATCACCAAGAAATATTCAGAAACTAATATAATGAATGAGGGTTGCCTTTCGGTTCCGGGAATTTATGGACCGGTTGAACGACCTAACCGGGTTATTCTTGAAGGTGAAAATTTAGAAGGTAAAAAAATTAAAATTAAAGCCTGGGGTTTTCTGGCCCGAGTCTTTCAACATGAGATTGACCACTTAAATGGGAAATTATTTACCGACAAAGCAAAAAGTACTTTCAAAATGGGTGAGAGAGATGAAGAAATAAGAGAAATATAGAAAGATGCGACTTTTCATTGCTATCTCCTTATCTAAAAAAGCCCTGGAATTAGTAAGCGGGAAATTAAAAGAAATAATTCCCCAATTTGGGAACGAGGTAAAATTTACGCCGGATTACAAATGGCATTTTACACTAGTTTTTCTGGGCCAACAAGAAAAAGAGGCTGTGGATTTAATAAAAAAAGCAATTAAAGAAACTGTTGGAGAGTTTGAAACTCCGAAAGTGAAGTTTGGAAAAATAACTTATGGACCGCCGGGTAAAAACCCGCGGATGATTTGGTTGCAACTCACTGAAAGAACAAACATAGTTTTAGCGGAAATTAAGAAAAAGTTGGTAAAAAATCTGGCTGACGAAGATGTAAATTGGAAACACAACAAACGACCTTATATGGGACATGTAACTTTGGCTAGGTTTGAGCCTACTTTAATCGACGATCTTCCAGATATAGAGAAGGAGCTTGATTTCTCTTTTCAACCCTCTTCAATTGAACTGATTAAATCTGTTCTAAAATCTACCGGAGCCGAATATGAAACTATCTTCAGGGAAGACTTTAAGAACTAATACTGACTCTTCTTGGTATTTTGCCGGCGATTTGAATTTCGGTGAGAATAAGTTTCCCTCCCTTTATTTCAGATTCAAGAAGTTTGATTCTTTTCCCTTTGGGAAGATTGCCGTATTGTTCTTCAAATTCAGTCCAAACTCCCGGTTCGGGATTTAAAGCCCGAATCATCCGCTCAATTTCTTCAGCTTCTTTTCCGCTTTTTTGAAAAGCTGTTTTTAGTTTCTCAGGCAAAACATACGCGTCGTCGGATGAAAATTTTTTAGTAAAGGTTGCCTCATTATGATTCTGAGCTTTGGGAACAATCTCGTTATTTAAATATTTAGGCAGGGTTTCAATTAAAAGCTTAGCGCCAACCTCAGCAAGTTCGTCCCTTAATTCAAGATAACTTTTCTTTTCTGTCTTAATTTTTCGTTGGGAAAGAATTGGGCCGTGGTCTATTTTTTTATCCATCTTTATAATAGTAACGCCTATTTCCTTTTCTCCGGCCAGAATAGCGCTCCTTATCGGAGTAGCGCCCCGATATTTAGGAAGAAGTGACGGATGAAGAACTATTGAACCATTTTTGGGAATCTTTAGAATTTCACCTGGAATTATCTTGCCGTAGGCGGCGATTATAAAAACGTCATTGTTTTTTAAAATCTCAAACTGTCCAACTAAAGGTTTCTCAGGCTGCCAAACCAAAATATCATATTCAGCGGCAATAATCTTGGTCGGCGGCGGAGTTAAAATCTGGTCCCGGCCAACAGGTTGGTCAGGATTACAAACCACAACCCGAGGCTTCATACCGGTTTCAATGAGCTTTTTCAAAACAATTTCAGCAAATCTTGGAGTGCCAAAGAATGAATAAATCATAGTACCTTTATTATAC
>CAZJVK010000086.1:0-2151 GCA_964549725.1 uncultured Candidatus Saccharibacteria bacterium
CGCTTTCTCCACTGTTTAGCGCGACGAGCGCTTTTAAGGCCCGGGTGTTTCCGCTCTTTCATTCTTGGGTCACGCGTTAAGAAACCGTGAGGCTTAAGTTCCTGCCTCCATTTCTCGTTATGTTTAACTAAAGCCCGAGACAAACCATGGCGAATAGCGCCGGCTTGGGCATCCAAACCGCCACCTTTAACTTGAACGGTGGTTTTAAATTTCTTGCCAAGAATTTCAAAAGGGACAACGGCTATCTTATGCTGTTTCTCGCATGGAAAATATTCTTTTAAATCTTTTTTGTTTACTTCAAATTTACCCGCTTGTGATTTAGGATAGATACGAACCCGAGCTACAGCTGTTTTCCGTCTTCCAATACCCTCAATGTACTTCTCTACTTTATTGCCTGTTTCCTTTTTAACTGTTTCTTTTTTAACTGTTTTCTTTTTAACCATTTTCTTTTTTAATAATCAAATGACTAAGCCGTTCCTTAGCAAGTCGGTTTTTTGGAAGCATAAGTCTTACGGCATGTTTTATAACCCATTCCGGATCTTTCTTAAAAGATTCGGCGTATGTTTTCTTTTTAAGATGGCCTAATCTACCAGCGTGTTTATAATAAATCTTTTGACTGGCTTTATTACCGGAAATTTCCATACCTTTTATGTTCTTTATAATTACTTTAGTATTACCCGATTTATTTGGGGCATAGGTAGGTCTATCTTTCCCTTGGAGAAGAGTGGCTATTTCAGTAGCCAGCCGGCCTAATTTTCTGCCTCTGGCATCCAGCGTATATTCTTTTAATTTTTCTTCACTTTTTTTCATTTTTCTATTTGCTATTAGCTATTTACCGGTTACACGAATTCAATGGTAGCCATTTCAGCTCCGTCGTTAGATCTTCGTTCAGCCATTTTTATAATCCGAGTATAACCACCGTTTCTATCGGCATATCGGGGAGCGATTTCATGATATAACCTATAAGCGGTATCTTTAGGAAGAAACTTTATAAGATGCCTTATACTCTGGAGATCCTGATGTTTGCCTCGAGTTACGAGGTGTTCAACAAACGGCCGAAGTTCTTTGGCTTTGGCTTTAGTTGTTCTAATTTTTCCGTGCTGAATAAGGCTTACCGCAAGAGTATTCAGAAGAGCCTTGCGCTGGCCTTTTTCTCGGCCTAATTTTCGTCCTTTCTTTAAATGCCGCATAAGATTTTAAGATTACAAAAATTATTTAGAGCTCTTTTTCTTGCCCTTTTTCAGCGGTTTATAAATAACGGAAATTTTATCAAAGTGATCTTTTAAGATGTTGGAAGTTTGATAAAGAGCATGCGATGGAAGAATTGAGCCGTCAGTCTCAATGGTTATTTTAAGGCGATCGTAATCAGTATGTTTACCTACCCGCATATTTTCAATAGAGAAATTGACGTTTAGAACCGGAGAATATACACAGTCAAGCACAATAGCGCCGACTGGAAACCGTTTGTCGCCATGGTTTTCAGCAGGAACGTATCCCCGACCCTTTTCAATAAAAAGTTCCACATCTAAACTAGCCTTCTTGTCAGTTAAAGTAGCAAGATGAAGTTTTTTATTTATAACTTCAACTAAAGCGGAGGATTCAATATCTCCGGCAGTAACTTTCTTATCACCTTTAACTTTTAGTTTCAGAACTTGGGGTTCTTCAGCTTGAAAATTAAACTTAACTTTTTTGAGATTCATGGTGAATTCAATAACATCTTCCATCATGCCCGGAATGGTGGAAAATTCATGTTTTACGCCTTTTACTTTAACTTGAGAAATAGCGGCGCCCGCCAGAGAAGATAAAAGAGTTCTTCTAAGAGAATTACCAATAGTAATACCGTATCCAGTATAAAGACCTTCAACGTGAAAAGTTCCTTCAGTGCTAGTCTCCTTAATTTTTTTAATTTTAACAGTATCGCTTAGGTATTTGTAATCCATATTATTGTTAGTTTCTATGCTTTTAGCTTATTAATTTTATTTGTTCCGCTCTCCTCGTTGGGACTCCCTTTCGGTAAGCTTCCTCGGAAGCTTCCTTCAGGTTAGGATTGCCCTGGGCTTCGCTATGCTTCGCATAAAGCTCCGCCCGTCTCCGCTGTTCGAACACAAGCAGTTGTGTTCTCACTACGCTTCGACCCCACTACCGAGAATA
>CAZJVK010000087.1:0-2147 GCA_964549725.1 uncultured Candidatus Saccharibacteria bacterium
GGGATGAATATTTTTATTATTTTACAAGTAATTGTTTCCATTGCCCTTATTGTTCTTGTTCTTTTACAAGAAAGAGCAAGCGGTCTTGGCGCTTTGGGTGGCGGTGGTGGAGGCAGTTCGTATCAAACCCGACGTGGCATGGAACGCTTTATATATTTAAGCACAGTTGTTCTCGCTATTGTTTTTATAATTTTAGCTATTCTAAATCTTGTATATTAGTGAGTGTCTAAATCTTCAAGCGAAGCGCTGAAGATTTAGGAAACACGAACTAACCCCCTCACTCAAAAATTTTCTTCCAGAAAACTTTTGAGTGAGGGGGTGCTCAATGTTGTAACTAAATTTATTTCGTTCAGCATCGAGCTTCACTTATAAATTTAGACAGCATTAGCATGAAAATTGCAAAGTTTATTTTTTCTTCATTAACCAATCCTGAAAGGTCAACTTTCATTGCCGCCTTTACTATTTTTTTTGTAGCCATTATTGTTAAAGCGGCGGTTGTGGTTGATACGAACAGTATTTTCGTTCCTGTTGAAGGTGGTTATTATTGTGAAGGAATTATCGGTCAGCCCACGGCTATAAATCCTATAATTTCTGATAATTTAGTAGATCAGATTTTAAGTTCCGTGGTTTATGCTAATCTTGGTGCTCTTACTTCCGGACTTAGTATTGAAGATGAAGGTAATATATATATCGTGAAGTTGAAGGAAGACCTTAAATGGAGTGATGGTCATCCTCTTACCAGCGATGATATCGTGTTTACCATTAAGACCATTCAGAGTCCTGAAATTCGCTCTCCATTTTACAAAACTTGGAAAGGAGTGATAATAGAAAGAATCAGCGAATATCAAGTTAAATTTACCCTTCCCGGCCCTTACATTTTCTTTGAAGAGAATATCAATAATCTGCCAGTTATCCCTAGACATATTTTCGGTGATATTCCGGTTTCAAACATCCGCCTTTCCTTATTTAACCTAAAACCGGTTTCAAGCGGCCCTTACAGCTTTAAAGATTTTTCAAAAAAAAGAAGCGGTTTTATAACTGAATATCATTTTGAAGCTAATAAATATTTTTCAGGCGAAGGTCCTTATATCCAAGATTTTTATTTCAAATTTTATGAACGCTATGCCGAGCTTCTTAATGACTTTCGGGTTCGAAACGTTGATGGTTTTGGCACCGCCGGTTTTCCGGACCAGCGAATTTATGACCTGACCAAAGCCGAAGTAGAAAAAGTTTCCACTCCCGGTTACTATGCCGTCTTTTTTAATCCCAAAGCTACTTCAGTTTTAAAGAAAGAAAAGTTTCGTGAAGCTCTTTCAATAGCTGTTGATAGGGAGAAGCTTGTTAAAGAAGTTTTGAAAAGCGAGGCGGAACCTTTTAGTAAATTAACTGACCTTATAAAAAATGAAGTGATTCTCCCGTTTTCTGATGAAAAGTTAGGCGGTGATTCTATTACTTTACGTAAGGAACAAGCCAGGGAAATCATTTCTGAAATAAAGGAAGACTACCAGGAAGAACTTGTAATTGAAATCATTATCCCCGAGGTGGGTTTTATTAAAGAAACCGCCGAGTTTCTTGAAAAGGAATGGGAATCAGTTGGTATTGATGATGTAAAAATTGTTTCTCTGAAAAATGGTGATTTTATGAATGTAGTCGTAAGAGAAAGAAATTATGAGGCGGTTATTTTTGGAAACGTCTTGGAGCACCATCTTGACCTCTTTCCGTTTTGGCATTCTTCCGAAAGGTTTTATCCGGGCTTGAATCTCGCTTTTTATTCTAACAACAAAGTGGATACAGCTCTTGAAGATATTTGTCAAACTGAAACTAGTGAGGAACGGACCAGCCGATTTCAACAAGCCGCTGAGATAATAGAAGAAAGCAGCCCAGCCGTCTTCCTTTTTAATATGCCCTACACTTATACTCACCAAGAACGCCTCTATGGTTTTGAACCTCCGGAGAGATTTATAACTCCGGGCGACCATTTCAAAAACGTCACCGATTGGTATGTTACAAGAGCCCGCGTTATGAAAAATGAAGAATGAAAAAGTAGGGACGTTTCCTGACTTTACGCGAAGTCTTTCTTCAGATAGGGTTACTCTGGGCTTCGCTATGCTTCGCATAAAGCTCAGCCCGTCTCCGCTGTTCGAACA
>CAZJVK010000088.1:0-2139 GCA_964549725.1 uncultured Candidatus Saccharibacteria bacterium
TACATAGTTAAAGATTGAAATTAATTTTTATCGACTTTTGAATTGTTCGTGATTTCACTTCCGTGAAATCACTTTCTTAACCGCCTTTTTAATATCCTGAACTCCCATTTCATATTTCTCAATTAACTCATCAGGATTGCCTGATTCTCCAAAAGTATCCTTCATACCAATAAACTCAATCGGCACCGGACATTCCTCCGAGAGAACCTCGGCTACCGCGCCTCCCAAACCTCCTAATATGTTGTGTTCTTCAACGGTTACTACCGCCTTGGCTTCCTTAGCCGCGTCAACAATCGTTTTCCTGTCCAGTGGCTTTATCGTATGGCTATTTATAACAATCGTCTCTACTCCGCTTTGCTCAAGTTCCTTGGCTGCCAGAAGAGCGTTATATACAAGTGGTCCGCAAGCGATAATTGCCGCTTTCGGCCGCTTATTACCATTAGCTTCCCAAAAAATCTCGGCCTTGCCCGGTATAAAAGGAGTTTCCTTAGTTGTAAAAACCGGGGTCCTAGCCCGAACCATTCTAAGATATATCGGCCCCCACATTTCAGCCGCCGCCATCGTTGCTTTTTCCGCTTCATTCGCGTCAGCCGGCACAATTACTTTCATATTAGGCAATACCCGCATTGTGGCAATATCTTCAATCGCTTGATGAGTTGCTCCGTCCGCTCCGGTTGAAATTCCAGCATGATGGCCGATTATTTTCACGTTCGAATCATTATATGCTATCGTTGTTCGTATTTGTTCCCAGTTTCGCCCCGGTGAAAAAACCGCATATGATGAAATAAAAGGTATTTTACCTGAAACTCCCAAACCCGAAGCAATTGCGGCTGTATTCTGTTCAGCCACTCCTATTTCAAAAAATCGTTCTGGAAATTTCTCCGCAAACCAGTGGGAACGCGTTGATTTCTTTAAGTCTGCTGTCAAAACCACCACATTTTTGTTTTTCTCGCCTGCTTTAACCAAACCTTTCCCATACCCGTCTCTAATTGGGACTTTTTCAATTTTTTCTTTATCAAAAAAATTCGGGACGATATGAGAACTTTTATTAAGCATCTAAACTATAAATTAATAATCTAACCATCGCCGCTCATCGCCTACCACTTACTGTCTATCTCTTATAACCTATTCCTTAAATTTCATTATCCCACACCCAAGAATTTATCTCAATCCTTGGTCTTTTTCATGCTTTAATACAGCTTGATGATAGGCACAATAATCACAATTTGGGCTTGAATCAGGAATCTCCTCTTTCATTAAAACTTCATGAGCTTTTTTCAAAACTCCATCAATCCAGCTGTCATTTCCTTTGTAGGGAATTACTTTCACGTCAAATTCAAGTTTTTTATCAAAAGCATCTTTGTTAGAATCTCCATTAACGTAAACAAAATATCCGGTATCCGAAACTTTAAAACCGTTTCTTCTTAAAAGCCACTGGTACACTTCAATCTGACGCTTATAAGCAATTTGCCAGTCAGCGTCAATTCCTACCTCTCCGTTCTTTGAGGTTGCTTTATAATCAACTACCAGCAACTCCCCATTGGGACTTTGCCAAATATCATCTACTCCTCCGGTAACAAGAAAATTGGTCGGTTCATGAAGATATTTCACTCCGCCTCGGAGTGAATCTCTCCATTCATCCATCTTCTCATGTTGAAATGGAACGGCATCAATCCCATATGCTTCCATAAAAGGATGGCTGGTACCCTTAACTCGATGAAAATCAAATTCTTTTTTCAAAAGCTTATCCACCGCCGAATTCAAACTAAAAGGATAGCCCGGCGGACGGCCGGTTCCTAATCTTCTATCAATATAAAAACAACGGGGGCACTCTAAAAAGAGGTCGATTTTGGACCGGCTCAAACGAAACGGCTCATTTGAATCCGGATTGAAAAAATTTTTACTTCTGTGCGGATTATAATAATCAGACATTCCATTTATTTTAACACTAATTTGAGATATAATAAAATTAGAGAGTATCTAAATTTTCAAACGATAGTGAAGAAAATTTAGCAATGCGAACTAACCCCCTCACTCGAAATTTTTTATTTTCCCATATTCTTGATACTGTTGAAAATTGATATAGATATAAAAATAAGACATACTAATTAATCTTCGAGTGAGGGGGTGCTCAATGTT
>CAZJVK010000089.1:0-2120 GCA_964549725.1 uncultured Candidatus Saccharibacteria bacterium
TTTAGGAAAAGGGGAGTCTTTAGAGCGGATTAGAAAAGCTATTGAGAAAGCCGAGGGATTAAAAATGTTAGATTAGAAATTTCACGTTAACCATGAAATTATATGTTTTAAAAAAAGCGGCGATTGTTTTTTTAATACTCACTTTTTCTTTGATATTTGTGGAAGGGGTTTTTGCTGAGGAAAAAGGTGAGGTGCAACTTAATAAGAACGATGAGGTTCAGACACTTCGCCAGCAAATTGATGAGAGAAGCGTGGAATTGGACGTGCTTCAAGGACAACAAGCGGAATTAGAAGAGAAGCTTAGGCAAACCGGAGAAGAGAAAGGCTCTTTGGAACGAGAACTTCTTAATATTAATTGGCGGGTAAACCAATTAGAAATTTCAATGAGAAGCAACCGATTGACAATTGAGAAACTGGGATTGGAACGGCAGTCTCTTAATGAAGTTGTTAAGAATACTGAGGCGGAAATTGAAAATAAAAAAGATACGGTTGGAAGGCTTTTAGTAAAGCTTCAACAGAAAGATAATGAAAGTTTTCTGGCAATCTTTTTGAAAAGCAGTACTTTATCGGAAAACATTTCTGAAATTCAGTCAATAATGATGTTGGAGGGTAATTTAACCAAGAGTGTCAATCAGCTCCGAGATTTACAAACTAATTTGATTCAGGAATCAAACGAGATTAAGAATAAAGAAAGAGGCATTGAGATTGAACAAAAAACTTTGGAGAACCGCCAGTATTTAGTTACGGACCAAAAAAATGAGAAACAATATTTATTAACCCAAACCAAAAGCCAGGAGCAGGTATATAAGGAGAAAATCGCTGAATTAGACCAGAAACAAGCAGAAATCAGCCAAGTTATGTCGGGTATTGAGGAGAAATTAAGATTAACTCTTGACCCTTCTCTTTTACCGGTTAAGCGCTCCGGACTTTTAGCCTTACCGGTTAAAACGGATTCTTGTGTTACTCAATGGTATGGTCGGACAGAGTTTGCAAGGACTCATTATCATTCAAAGTTTCATAGGGGGATTGATTTTCGGGCCCCGTTTGGAGAACCGGTATTCGCCGCGATGGATGGAACAATAGCCGTGGTTGATAATAATGACAAAGGGATTACTCGGTGGCAGAAGTATCAGTACGGAAAGTACGTTATGATTGAACATAATAACAACCTAAGTACTTTGTATGCTCATTTATCCCGTCAGGTAGTTAAAGAAGGGGAGACCGTTAGCCAAGGGGACATTATTGGTTTTTCGGGCAATACTGGATACTCCTTTGGAGCCCATCTTCACTTTGGGGTTTACGTCACGCCGATTATAGGTTGGCGGCAGTCGTATTCAGAAGGAAAAGCGAGAGAGAGTGGGGGACTTATCGAAATTCCACCGGCGGCCGGACTTGTTCCTGTTGGGGTTACTCTTAACCCGATGGATTATCTTCCACATTTTGAGAGTTGTTATCAATAGTCCCGATGCGTTCAAAATTTTAATTTTGTACCGCATCGAGGATCCTCGATTTTATTTCAAAATCAAAGATTTTGATAAAATCGGGATAAGTAGTACGTAGTGGTAAGCTATGAATTATGAATAAAGAATTAGGAATAAAGAGTTGTGAGTTTTGAGCTAACTATAACCTATTATCTATTATCTATAACCTATGAGTTTAGACAATTTGGCTTCTCTTGTGTTATTATTAAAATACTATGAAAAGAGTTCTAATCATTTTTTTAATATTTTCTTTTTTGGGAATGCCTTTTCTTGTTTCGGCTGAAAATCAAATTGATTTGGGGAAATTAAATCTTGATAAGATATCAGATATTTCCAAGGGTGTGTCGGGGGAAAAGGTATTATCAGGGGAAACGTTTGATTTTATAAAAAAGCTTTATAGTTTAGGAAGTAAGATTGGTAAGTTAGTTTCTAAGGTTTGGAAAATAGCCAATTCGTTTATTGAAGAAGTAACTGGTCTGACGTTAAGTGAGTTATTAGGTAAAATGATAAATGTAGCAGTAGGCATTATTGAGAAAATGATTGAGATGCTGGATAGGGTTTTATAAGCGAAGCTTGCTCTCGGGGCACTCGTCTGAAATGAAAACACATTCGTGTTTTAATTTCATTCTCGCTACCGAG
>CAZJVK010000090.1:0-2104 GCA_964549725.1 uncultured Candidatus Saccharibacteria bacterium
TTCTTTTTATTTTAGTCTTTACAATTAAGCTGTTTTTGTATATTCTGTATTTGAACCATTAATGAGAATAAATAAAAGGGTAAAAATAAACGAAGAAATTCGCGCGGACAAAGTTCGTGTTATTGGTAGTGAAGGAGAAAACTTAGGTATACACCCAAGGGATGAGGCGATTGAGATGGCGAGGAAGAAAGGCCTGGATTTAATAGAGATTACTCCTCAAGCGGAGCCGGTGGTTGTTAAAATACACAGCTTTGATAAGTTTCGGTATGAGCAGGAGAAAAAAACAAAGGAAAAAGGAAAAAAACTCAATGAGACAAAGCGAGTCCAGATTACGCCCCGCTCGGCCAAAAATGATTTGGAAACAAAAATTAAGCAAGCCGAGAAATTTCTGGATAAAGGTTACCGAATCGAGG
Organism: uncultured Candidatus Saccharibacteria bacterium; assembly: GCA_964549725.1. Taxonomy (GTDB): domain Bacteria; phylum Patescibacteriota; class Minisyncoccia; order UBA6257; family GWB1-50-10; genus DATGCT01. Next base: position 414 of record CAZJVK010000090.1, read on the forward strand.
TATTTATTTTTTTGAAAGGAAGAGAAAAAGCCAACAAAGAGTTTGCCAAAGGGAAACTGGAAGAATTCCTGAAAATGATTAAAATCCCTTATAAACAAACCATAATGCCTAAGTATAGTGGCCGGGGATTTACCACTCAGTTAGTCAAGGAAAGTAGTTCGGACAAGGCTAATACTTCATAACTTAGATATTGAAAATTATGGCAAATAAAAGTATCAAGAACAGAATAAAAATAACCAAAGGCGGGAAAATCCGGCGGCGGGTTGAAGGACTTGGTCATAATCGGAGCAAGTGGGGTTCTAATCGGAAATATCGGAAAATTAGCGAGAAAGAATTAGGAATAAAAGGAGTTAAAGTAAAGAGATTACTTAATCAGTAATTCTAAAAAACATGTCTAGGGTAAAAAGAGGAAAAGAAAAACATAAAAAACGGGAAAAGCTTTTAAAGCAGACTAAGGGTTACAAGTGGCACCGCAAGAACAAGAAACGGGCTGCTAAAGAAGCTTTACTTAAAGCTTGGACTTATGTTTTTCGAGACCGGCGCACCAAGAAGCGTGATTTCCGCAGGCTTTGGAATGTAAAAATTAATGCCGCCGTTCGTCAGCATGGTCTTAAATACAGCGAGTTTATCAATCTTCTTAAAGAAAACAATATTGAGCTTGACCGAAAATCTTTGGCTGACCTTGCTGAGAATGAACCGAAAGTTTTTGAAGCTGTGGTAAACAAAGTGAAAAAACATGATTAATCATAATGAGAAATTGGAAGTGGTGAATGAGAAAGGAGGTATTATCGGTAAAGCGACGCGGAACGAAGTTCATAATAAGGGGTTGCTCCATAAGGAAGTTCACGTCTGGTTTTATAACAAGAAAGGCGAGATTATTCTTCAAAAGCGGTCAAAAAATCAGGAGACATTTCCCGGTATGTGGGACGCTTCGGTTGGCGGCCATGTTGATTTGGGCGAAGAACCTTTAGAAGCCGCAATCCGTGAATTAAAAGAAGAGACCGGTTTATTAGCCGGTCCTGGTGATTTGAAGCTTATCCTAAAAATCCATACCAAAATTAACACCCCGAAGTCCAGTTTAATAAATAACGCTTTACAGTATGAATATGCCTATAGATTTAACGGCGGGGAAGATGAACTGAGAATTGAGAAAGGTAAAGCGACAGAATTGAAATTCTGGCCGATTAAAAAAATATTAGGTTTGCCTGAAAAAGAAAGAAAAAATATTGCGTTTTTTTATTTACCAAAAGAATACTTAAAAGTATTTGAAAAAATTAAAAATCTTTATTAAAGATTAAGTAAGGCAGGATATCTAATCTCCTCTTGTTATTTGAGGAGTTTTATTTTTAATAACTTTATAAGCTTTACTAAGGTTTTCTTTAAGGTTTTTATATTGGAGAACTCGCTCGGCTTTATTGTAGTTAAACCAAGCGTAGCCGCGATGCTCCCGGGGATTTATTTTTACAATAACCTCATTTGATTTAGCGAGAAAATAAATCACCTTTTTGGAAATTTTAGCGCCGTCCTGCTCGAATTCATAACTGTTTTCCACCTTAAAATCAAGGTGGAATCTAAGGTTTTTCTTAGTAAGGCCGGTTTCTTCTTTTACTTCCCGAAAAGCAGCTTCTCGAGGTTTTTCTTTATTTTCTTTGATTTTACCCTTAGGAAAGTTCCAGTATTCGCCGCCGTGA
>CAZJVK010000091.1:0-2063 GCA_964549725.1 uncultured Candidatus Saccharibacteria bacterium
CGCAAGTGAGGAGAAAGATTGAAAACTTGTTTTCCATCTTTTCCGAACGTTGCGTGAGCAAGCTTTGCTTACAGCCCCAAGTGAGGAGAAAAATAAACGCTTATGTTTATTTTTTCCGAACGTAGGGAGATGCAAGCTTTGCTTATTATCTAACTTATGCTCCCTAAACACATCCAAGATTTTATAGAAATTTTTTCTAAACTACCATTAGTTGGTCCTCGGATGGCCCACCGCCTTGCTTTTCATCTTCTTAATCTTGACAAGCAAACTTTTAAAAATATTGAAACGTCTCTTTCGGGATTAAAAAACATCAATCGCTGTCCAAAATGTTTTTTTATTAAAGACGCCGAGGATAAACTCTGCCGAATTTGCAGTAACAACAAACGAAACAAAAAACAGATTATGATCGTTGAAAAAGAAACCAGTTTGATTTCCATTGAAAAATCCGGCGCCTTCAATGGCACTTATTTTATTCTCGGTGAGTCCAATACTCGAGGTAAATTACAAACTAAACAAAAGCTTCGTTTAAACCACTTGAAAAAACTAATTAAAAAAGAGTTTGGTGAAAAAATTGAGGAAATAATTATCGCTGTGAACCCAACCACCGAAGGCGACTTCTTAACCCAAAAAATATCGGGGGAGCTTAAAGGAATTACTAAAAAAATAACCCGTCTGGGACGAGGTATACCAACCGGCGGGGAAATAGAATTCGCTGACCAAGAGACATTATCTAATGCGTTTCAGAACCGAAAACAAAAATAGCACCGAATCCCGTTAGAGATAGTCAGATATAAAAATATATACAGGCTATCTTAATAAAACCAGAAAAAATATAAAGTCGGTTCTAAAACACCACGGGCGTACTCTTTGAGCACGCCCTATCTCTAACGGGACGAATAAAACTAAAGTGCTATTTTATATTAATGACTTTTAATTCTGTATAAGGCTGACGATGGCCTGTTTTTTTTCGATAACGTTTCTTTGGTTTGTATCGAAAAATTATTTTCTTGTCACCTTTTCCATGCTTAATCACTTCCGCTTCTACGCCTAAATTCTTTAGATAGGGTTGGCCAACTTCAATATCATCACCATCACTTTTCAAAAGCACTTTGTCAAAAATTAACTTACCATCTTCCTCAATATTTAGTTTTTCCACCTGAAAAACATCACCTTCCTTAACCTTATATTGCTTACCTCCGGTTTTAATAATTGCAAATTTCATACCCAATAATACTAATTCTCAATAATAAATAAGTCAACCCGCCAGTTCAGTAAACTGGCGGGTTAAACTCAAAGACTTCAAAAATCACCCATTGTGATGTCTTTCCAAACGAGACCAAAGACGCGAGGCGTACTCTTTACCGCCAAGACCAAACGCCAAACCGCCAGCTAAAGCAAGCATTGCAATTACTCCGGCGACCAGCGTGTTAATAATATCTTGAGCCACGCCCAATTGGGATACCGCAGCTAAAAAACCAAAAATCGAAATTGCCCACCAAGTAAGTGGAGCTAAAAACTTGCGTCCTTCAAGCTTAGCGCTTTTCATTGAGGATTCCACTAAATCCTTGAGAAAATTAGCCAAGACAACTGAGGCAAGTATAATAAGAACCGCGACAATTACATTGGGGATATAAAACAACACATCTCGAAGAAATCCGGAAAATGAGGTAAAACCAAGAACATCAGATGTCGCCAAAAGAAAAACAATGACAATAAACCAATAAACTATCTTACCGAAAAATTTGCCACTATCAATCTTTATATTTGCTCGCTCAAAAAACTTTTCAACTCCAAGGTTTTTCAGAAGCAAATCAAGTTTTACGAGGTCAACTACTTTCCGAACAAAAGCGCCAAGACCAGAAGCAACAATCAAGCCAATCAAAAGAATAACCAATGCGCCAACAATATTTCCCAACACACCAACAAAACCTACCCAAAGATTCTGCAAAGAATCGACGATAACCGTCAACCAACTTTGTACTCCCATAATAGATTATAATTAATTTACTAACCTTAATTTAAATTCCGACCTTTGATTATTAACAAACTATTTAGTATTATAA
>CAZJVK010000092.1:0-2036 GCA_964549725.1 uncultured Candidatus Saccharibacteria bacterium
AAGAATAACTTTTTAGGTTATCCTTATTATGTATATAATACCAGATTATAGATTATGAGTCAATAATTAATTATGCACAGTCCTAATATAAAAAAACGGCTGAGTCTATGGAACGATGTTGGAACCTTTTTGGATCTGAGAAATGGACGATGTTAGAATCCGTTTTATATAATAAAAACCCCCTTAAACTCCTTTAAGAGGGCTTGGTTCAAAATACCTAGTTTATACTTCCCATGCGCGTGTTATGATATTTATTTTTTGCCGACTTTAGAGATCGGCAAACTACCTTAAATTATATATATATTTATTTACCTTCTTTAGTTTCGCCATCCGATAACTCCAATGTTTTTATTTGTGGCAAAGTAACTAAACCGCTTAAGTCGCCGTACATGCCCACCGTATTAGCCATTACTTTTTTAATCTGTTTTTCTCTTTCAGCCCAAATTTTTTCAAAAGCCATTTTCTCTTTTTTTAGTCCTTCATCCATATTTGAAAATGCTTCAACTATAGCTTCGACTCTTTGTTTAAACTCTACGCCAGTTAAATATGTATAGAGGATTTCCATTTTTTCATTCTTTCCAACAGACATAGTTCTTTCACGGTTTATCGATTCAAGATTCATTCTAAGTGCTGTCGCAAGTGCAATAGCTAATTTTATATCGCAAATCCAAACGCCATCACGAAAAGCGAAAGTTACGACATCAGTTGGCAGAACATTTGAAATAATAACGGCTAAATCTGCCTTTACTACTCTTTGATCGTCTTTTAATTTTTGTATCCAGCCTTCACTCCATGCCTTTGTCTTTTTAGATTCCCAAACAATTTGGCCGCATAGATGACCGGAACGGTCGGAAATTTTTTGAATAACATCAGCACCCTTTTTGCCTTTTGGCACGGGTACTATTTCGTCTTCGGGAAATTTGTCTTTTAATAAACGCTCCAGCTCTAACTCCAAAACTTCGCCTTGTGATTGTTGCGAGCCTTGCTCCAACTTTCTTTTCATTTCTTCGTTAGTCTTACCAGCGTCGGTAAGTTTCTTTTCAAGTTGGGCGATAATATACTTTTGGCCTTCCGTAGCTTTTTTACTAGCGTCTTCTATAATTTTACTTCTTTCCTTATCTAATTGTCTTTGTTTTTCGATTTCAAAATTTTTCTTATCTTCTTCAAGTTTCATTTTTTCTTTACGCAAAACCAGCTCATTATCATTCGCTTTTTGAAGCTTTATGTCCTTTTCTGCGATTTGCTCTTTAAGCATCTTCTTTTCTGCTTCTTTTTCTTTACCCGCTTCTGTCTGCGCTTGCTTCCAAAGCGTAATCCTATCTGTCGCCAGTTTTTCCGCTACTCTTTTTGTGATTTCAACTTGAGCATTTTTCTTTGCTTCTTCAAATTTAATAATCTGCTCTTCAAGAGTTTTTTCCTGATCAGCGATTTTTGTTTCTTTGGTTTTTTGTTCAACCTCAATTTCTGTTCTTATTTTCTCTCCTATTTGGTGAGTTAAAACATCATCAATTGAGATTAATTCCCCACATTTTGGACATTTAATTTTTTGTTTGTTATTGGACATTTTTATATAATTGGTTAATTTATAATTTTTGTTTCAATTTACTTATTTTGCTATATAGATTTTTTAAATGTTCATCTAGCATATCTAAAATAGGCTTGTACATGAAAGAATTAAAATGGATATTCTCTGGTGTCATTAGGTTAACCTGTTCTAGCAACTTGATATTTTCTTGTTCGAAATCTTGATTGATAAATTCATTTTTAAATCTCTCAAAAAACTTTCTCGTCTGATGTCCTACAACTTCACTTTTATCGCTAGCCTTGCTTAACATAAATTTCTCGGCTTTAATTAATTACTAACTTTTGATTTCTTTTTTATTCTATCAAAAAATCGCCTCTTTGACGAGACGATTCTTCTTAAAAATCCGCTCCACTCTTCGAGCTCCAAATTACCATTTATTCTACCTGTTAGCATTTCTATTCTTATAAACCCACAAGAACTCTCCAAATTTCTACCATAGCCAAAGTATCCA
>CAZJVK010000093.1:0-2027 GCA_964549725.1 uncultured Candidatus Saccharibacteria bacterium
TCGAAAATTTAGACACTCACTAAAATAAAGATTGTTCTTTTTTTTCAGTTTCTTTATTTCCTTCAGTTTCTTTTCTTTTTATTTCTCTCTCTTCCACTAATTCGTCATACTTTTCAACCACTTTTTTGAGTTTTTCAAAACTCTCCCAAGTACTATCAAGAACTGAAGAATTTCGAAGACCGGCGGCCGGATGATATATCGGAAAAATCAGTTTATCCTTCAGCCAGAAAGCTTTACCTTGGTCCCGGGATATTTTGGCATCGGGCAGAAAATAATTCATAGCAAAACGGCCCAAAGGCACAATTATTTTAGGATTAATAATTCTTATCTGAAGTTTTAAATAAGGTTTGTATGCTTCAATTTCCTCCGGCAAGGGATCTCGATTATTAGGCGGTCTTCTTTTTAAAATATTTGTAATATAAATATCTTCTCTACTCCAATCATTTCCTTTAATTAATTTATCAAGAAGTTGTCCAGCTCTGCCAACAAAAGGACGTTCGGCGCGATCTTCATAAAACCCCGGACCTTCACCAATGAAAAGAATATCAGTTTCCGGATCACCTTCTCCGAAAACAAGGTTTGATTCCTGCAAAGGCAAGGAATCATCTTTAGCCATCTTTTTTTCCAGCTTATTCAATTCTTCTTTTTTAGACATCAATTTTATTATAACGCAAGATAGAAAAATTAAAAACAGAATTCATTATTTATTTTAGAACCTATAACATAAAAACAGCTCGGGGTTAATCCAAGCTGTTTTTATGTGGGCACTACTGGACTTGAACCAGTGGCCTCTGCCATGTGACGGCAGCGCTCTAGCCAGCTGAGCTAAGTGCCCGTAACCCCATTTTATTCAAGCGCAACGGTGGCTCCGACTTCTTCAAGTTTCTTCTTCATTTCTTCCGCTTCTTCTCTTTTGACGTCTTTTTTCACGGCACTGGGCGCTTCATCAACAAGCGCCTTAGCTTCTTTAAGCCCGAGGCCAGAGATTTCCTTAATAGCTTTAATAACGTTAATTTTCTGGTCACCGGTTTCTTTTAACATCACGTCCACTTGTGTTTTTTCTTCATTGTTACCTCCCCCGTTACCACCCGTAGCCGCCGGCGCTACAGCCGAAACATTAAATCTCTTTTCAAGAACAGAAACAAGGTCGGCAAGTTCAACAACAGACATTTTTTCAATTTTTTCAACAATATCCTTAAACTGCTTAGGGACTTCTACCTCCTTCTCCTTGTCCTCCTTTTTTTCTTTAGGTTTATCCTTCTTTTCTTCCTCTTTGGGTTTTTCCTTTTCTTCTTTCTTTTCTTCTTCCTTTTCCTCTTCCTTTTCCTCCTTTACTTCTTCATTATTTTGTTTTTCCTTGTCCTCCGAAACTTCAGCGGAGGGGGATTTTTTTTCTTCTGCCATTTTATAGTTCAGTGCGTTCACGAATTATGAATTAAGAATTAGGGATAACTCGCGATTCGCAAAATTATTTTTCTCGACTTTAATTATTAATTACTTTCCGCTATTGCTTTTAGTGTATAAACAAAGGCGCGAATGGGACTGGAGATGCCTCCAACTACCTGGCCCAAGAGAACTTCTCGGGAAGGAAGCTGACCTATTCTTTCAAGGTAATCAGCTTCATACATCTCACTAGAACTGATATCATATCCACCAAGAATTTTCCCTTCACTTTCTTTTTCGCTTATGAAGTTATACACCAGACCGGCAACATCCGAAAAATCACCTTGAAAAAAGACAAGGCCAGTTTGTCCTATAAAGGAATTTGGTTTAAATTTTATTCCTTTATTCTTTAAGGCAATATCAAATAGCCGACGTTTAATAACATACATCAAGTTACCGCCTTTTCTAAAATTTGAACGTAACTCATTCAGTTTATTTACTGAAACACCGCCGAAACCGAAGGTTAAAAATTTACTATCTCGCTTGAGATTTTTGGTTATTTCTTGAATTTCCTGTTCTTTCTGTGTTCTTGTTTTTGCCATAATTGTTGAAATTTTAGAGCTCATAAGAGCGATGAAAATTTC
>CAZJVK010000094.1:0-2025 GCA_964549725.1 uncultured Candidatus Saccharibacteria bacterium
ACTGCCAGCTAATTTATTTCTTTCAACAGGCGGCGGGGCTATGCTTGATTTTTTAGCCGGCAAACGAATGCCTGGCCTTGAAGTATTAAATAAAAGTTGATATGTCAAACGAAAGACCAAAAGTTGTTTTAGTAAATAGATGTATTATCTTCAACAAAAATGGAGATAAAATCCTAATTATAAAAAGGTCTGAAAGAGAACGTCATGAATCAGCTAAATGGGAATTTCCAGGCGGCAAACTTGATGAAGGCCAAGATTTAAATAACGCTCTTGAAAGGGAAGTTTTAGAAGAAACCGGATTATTCATTATTCCCACATCCCGCATGGCTTATATTGAAAGCCAGATTATTGCCTCAGGCCCATACCAAGGCCTACCATACGTTGTAATTGTAGGAATAGGTAAAAAGGTAGGCGGAAAAATAAAATTAAGCGAAGAACACGATGATTGGAAATGGGTTGACCCTAAAAATCTTCCTGATTTAGAATACCGCGATCACGTAAAAAAATCTCTCGCTTCTATAGAATCCCTTAATATTTAGAATATGACTCCCGATAGTGTTAACTAAGACTTTATAAAAGAATGGAGACCACAATTAATAACAGGTCGTATAATAAACATCTAACTACCTACTACGGGTATGCTCTAACAGGGCACACCCTAACACTATCGGGATGAATCCCAAAAAAGATATTGCCATTATATATCATAAAGATTGCCCTGACGGTTTCTCCGGCGCCTGGTCCGCCTATCAAAAATTTGGAAACAAAGCCGAGTATATTCCTTTTAAAAATCGGTGGGAATTTCCAGAAACAAAAGACAAGGAGGTATATATTATCGACCTTAATTTTACCAAACCAATTCTTAAGCAAATAAAAGAAAAAAATAAAAAAGTAATTGTTATTGACCATCACAAAAGTGCAGTTGAGTATACCGGCAAAATCGTCGATGAATACCAATATGATGGAGAATCCTCCGCATGCACGATTGCTTGGAAATATTTCTTTCCGAAAAAACCGGTGCCCAGACTATTAAAATACGTAGAAGACATTGATATCTGGAAATTCCAACTACCTCATTCTGAAGAAATCTCTGAAGTGGGGAGGGTAATAGGTTACAAAAGTTTTGAAAAATGGAGCCGTTTTGCTAAAGACTTAGAAAACGAAGAAAAGAGAAAAGAAAAGATTAAGATCGGAAAAATTCTCTTGGAATATAAAAATAAAATAACAGAGAGTATCGCCGAGTTCGCCTACGAAGTGGAATTTGAAGGAATGAAAATCCTTGCCGTAAACAACAGCCGTGTATTCCGGTCCCAGATAGGGCATCTTCTTGCAAAAAGAAAACCTCCAATGGGAATCATCTGGCAAGAAGAAAAAGGCGGAATAAGCATATCCCTCAGAAGCGATGGTTCAATTGATGTTTCTGAAATCGCCAAAAAATACGGCGGGGGAGGCCACACCGGCGCCGCAGGATTCTTGTTAAAACCCGATACACCACTGCCTTGGAAAAGGATAAAAAGTTAATATTATAACTGACCATAGTCGGAGAAAAATCTAATATTCAGTATATGACTAAAAATAAAATAACTACATATACAGACGGTGGCTCCCGAGGTAATCCGGGCCCGGCCGCTATTGGCGCAGTAATTCAATATGACGGTAAGGAAAAAGAATATGGCAAAGCGATAGGGAAAGCCACCAACAATGTTGCTGAATATCAGGCAATTATATTTGCTCTCAAAAAAATTAAACAATTGATCGGTAAGGAGAAATCAAAAAAGAGGGAAGTGGAAGTTAAGGCAGACACCGAACTGGTTGTGAAACAAATCAATCGAGAGTATAAAATAAAAAAAGACGGGTTAAAGGATTATTTTATTGAACTTTGGAATCTTACTCAAGATTTTAAGAAAGTGACTTTCACTCATATTTCAAGAAATAAAAACAAAAACGCCGACAAACTTGTTAATCAAGCTCTTGATACTCTTTTATAAGAATCAAAGATTCTTGCCCCTGCGTTGGCTCGTAAAA
>CAZJVK010000095.1:0-2021 GCA_964549725.1 uncultured Candidatus Saccharibacteria bacterium
AACGGTAAATTGTATGAGTAGTGGCAGATTGCGTGGCACTTCCCTGTCAAACCGTGATGAAGTTTGAGCGGGCTACAAACCTTAATTTTTATCACTTTGCCTGCCATTACTTATACAAAATGTTAGGGTGTGTTTTCATCCTATTCACAATTATCTAATTTTCCAACTCCTCCATTCATTTTGAATAGATAAACTTACATTTGTCTTGGGATTTTGTTCTTTATTATAAATCATCACTGATTTTATGCCAACTTGTTTTATTAAATAATCTGATAATTCTCCATAAGTTAAATCCCCCCTAGTATCTTGTATCTTTTTTAGCAGAAAGTAAGTAAATAATCCATGTTGTTTATCTTTATATGCTAACGAAGATTGCTCTCCACTGCTTGATGTAATAACTATTAAATTGCCACTTAGCAAATTAGATTTTGGTTTTATTTTTACGCCTCTTGTAGCCAATAATCCTTGATTCCTTGTACCACCACTAAAACATGCGTCCAAAAAAACTGTCACTCGTTTAGTTTGATATTCAGTTAGTTTTGCATAAACATCTTTAAGTTTCACAGCAAATCTTAAATCCGAACCACTTACATCAACAGGTATTAAATATGGTTCTTTTGTTATTTCGTCAGGAAACCCATGACCTGCATAATATAAAATTAATTCACCTTCTCCTTGTAGATTTTTAGCTAAAAGACTCATTTTATCAATAGCTCTATGCATTTCAATGGCTTTTGCATTTATTAAATAAGTGATATTTTCTTCAGGGATGCCTAAAACATTTATAGCATATTCTTTAAATACTTTAGCATCGTTTTCTGCATAGTTAACATTTACTTCATTTGTTAAATCCAATTGATATGAATTATAATCTTCATTACCTATAATTAATGCGTAAGTATTATACTTTTTATTAGTAGATGTAGGAATATTTTGGTCTACATCAATCAATGTGTTATTCGTTTTATAAAGTGATTGGATTTCTTTATCCGAAATTACTCGATTATAAATACGCATTTCGTCTAAATAGCCAGACCAATATCCATCGCTATTTAAGGAAAATTTGCCTAAAGTTAAAAATCTTTCAGAATCAGAAATATTGCCTTTATGAAGAGTTTTAGAAACAAATTTTCCATTTATGTATACTTTAATATAAGTTCCATCAAATGCACCAACCAAATGTTGCCAATCACCAAATTTATTTACTTCTCCTCCAGCACTATTTGTATTAGGCAAACTTATTGCTATACCTATTCTTTTATCACGTTGAAATAACCCAAAATCGCTACAATTTGCAAAATATAATGAATTACTTTTTTCAATAGGTTTAATCCAAATCGATACGCTAACATTGTTGTCTTTTGCAAAGTTTTTCTTTTTAAAATAAATAAAATCATCAATGCCGTCGAAATAGTAAGCACAATTTGAATTTCCAAATCTGTCATACGATAGTTTTGCTCCGATTACATCTCCATTAAAATTATTTACGCTTTTGTCAGTCGCATCACCATTAAATGTGTAATATGCTATTAATCCATTTTCTGTTTCAATTTGTGAGTAAGCTATTTGACATAGAATAATAGCTAGAAATAATAATTTATACTTAAATGATTTCATGATATTATGTATTGTTATTTTCGTTGCACTTCCTAAAATACACCCTAACGGCTTACGCTAAAAACTGGCGGGGTTAGACTGCTACATCATTATCCACCGAGACAAATGTAGCAAATATTTTCTAACTTTCAATAACTTATTAACACCCCGCTTGTTTTTAGCGTTTGTTATAGCCTTTGCGGTTTTTTTCTATTAGCAGGGTCTTTTGCTAACGGATCTAACTCTGTCCCTTTATCTAACAATTGAAACCTTCTTCCTTAATGTTCCATCTTCCGTTTTTAAGCCCAAATAATAAATTCCCGATTTATATTCAGATAGGTCAATTTCAATTATTTTTACATCTAATTCTTTTCCTTCTTTTGCATAAACAATTTCCCCAAGTGTATTGAATAACGACAATTTTT
>CAZJVK010000096.1:0-1940 GCA_964549725.1 uncultured Candidatus Saccharibacteria bacterium
AATCGAGGATCCTCGATGCGGAACGAAATTAAAATTTCGAACGCATCGGGACTATCAATTAAACTATGTCAATTAGAGTAAATAAAAGAAAAGGTGAAAATTTCAGCTCTTTAATATTCCGTTTTAATCGAAAGATTAAAAGAAGCGGGATTTTAAGGGAGGCTAAGAAAAAAATGTATTTTCGAAGGCCAATAAATAAAAATCAACGACGGAAGTCAGCTTTGTACCGGGAGGAAAAGAAAAAGGAAATTGAGAAACTAAGGCGATATGGTTATGGCCCATTTAATAGACATCGTTAATGATGGGCGTTTTGAGGATTTCCGAAAAGAGGTGGAAACAGCGCTTTTAGGAGCGCTTCAATTTTTGGGAAAGGATGATGTAATGGTAGAAGTTTCCTTGGTCAGCGATGAACAAATGGCTCAGATTAACAAGGAAAGCCGAGGGCAAGAAGGTTCAACGATAGTGTTGAGTTTTGAAGAGCCGAAGTGTATTCCTCAACCAGAAGGTGAACCGGTTCAATTGGGAGAAATTTATTTAGCTCCGGACACGATTAAACGAGGGGGATATAAAATCTCCCATCTTGCCGTTCATGCCCTGCTTCATCTTTTGGGCTACACGCACAAGAGGAGAAGTGATACTATAAAGATGGAGGAATTAGAAAATGAAATATGGCAAACATTATTACAGGATTAGACATCGGCACTTCTTCAATAAAAGGAGTGGTAGTTTCAAAAAAGAAGGGTGGCGCTCTTTCTGTTATCTCTGCTTTTCGGCGCCCTTCGGCAGGGATAAGAGAAGGTGTTTTGGTTGACCCCGAGGAAGCTTTGAAAGTTCTTCGAGAAGTGGTAATGGATTTAGAGAAAGTTTCTAAGAAAGCTACTCAAAATATTTTTGTAAGTGTAAATGGGCAATATATTAAACCAAAATTTTCACAGGGAAACGTGTCGGTTTCAAGAGCTGATCAAGAAATTCAGCAAGATGATGTGGACAGAGTGCTTCAGGATTCTCGAACAGCGAAGTTGGATTTAGCCGATTATATAATTTTACATAACATTAATTCGGAGTTTTTTGTTGATGACGTGGGAGACATTCGAGATCCGGTTGGAATGGCCGGACACCGATTAAGAGTTTCCACTCTCATTATTCAAATTTTCAATTCGTATATTAATCGATTAATAAATATTTTAAAGAAAGCCGGAGGTAAAGTGGCAGGAGCGGTTTTCGCTCCTTTGGCGGCAGGTCAGGCGGTGCTTTCTAAACGGCAGAAAGAATTAGGGGTACTTCTCATTGATTTTGGAGGCGGAACGACTTCTTTGGCAATATATAAAAAAGGCAAAGTAATTTATTCAAAAAGTCTGCCGGTTGGTTCGGAGTATGTAACTAACGATATTGCAATTGGTTTCAGGATTTTAATTGACACGGCCGAGAAATTAAAGAAAGAATACGGGTACGCCGTGTCTAAGAAAGTTTCGAGAAAAGATAAAATAGACCTTTTAGAAGTTGACGCTTCTGTGGGAGACGATGAATTGGAAATTTCCCACCACTTTTTGTCCGAAATTATCCAAGTGCGGTTGGAGGAAATTTTAGGATTAATCAATAGTGAATTGAGAGAGATTGGAGGGTTAGTTCAATTGCCGGCCGGAGTGGTAATGTGCGGCGGGGGGATGAAGATTGGGGGAATTGACGATTTAGTGAAAAAGGAATTAAAGTTGCCGGTCCAGATAGGTTATCCCCAGACTGACGATTTGGAAGTAATTAATCCAACCCATCGGGAACTTGTTGGAGACCCGGAATTTGCGACGGCTATTGGACTTGCTCTTTGGGGGAGTGGTAAAGTGGCGCAACCGTTGAGCCCGACAAACACGGTCAAAATGTTTTTGAAAAATTTTATGCCATAAAAATCAAAGATTTTTGTCCCTGCGTTGGTTCGTAAAACAAAT
>CAZJVK010000097.1:0-1828 GCA_964549725.1 uncultured Candidatus Saccharibacteria bacterium
TTAGACAAAAATGGCATGATAAATCTTACTAAACAAAAACTGGAAAATCTTTTAATGAGCGAAGGTTTGATTGATAAACAAACCTTTGAACTAATGTATCAGGAAGCGGAGCGTCGGAAGCAAAATCCGGCAGATGTTTTTATTTCCAAAGACATTATCAGCAAAGAGCGGTTTTATAATACTCTATCCCGGTATTTAAACGTGCCTCAATTAGATTTTCACCAAACTAAAATTGATGAAAATGTTTTAAATATAGTTTCTGAAAATGTCGCTCGCCAGCGCAAGATGATTATTTTTAGCCGAAATGAAGACGGATCATATAATGTGGCGATGGAGAACCCAGCCAATCTTGATACTGTTAAATTTCTCTCGGTTCGGCTGGGAGCGCCCATTAGAATATATCTGGCTACCGAAGATGATTTAAATCGGGGTTATACTCTTTATGGTCAGAAACGAGCCGAGGATTATAAACAGGTTATTGAGGAAAGTATTCAAGCGTCACTTCGCTCCAAAGCTCAAGGAATTGAGGAAGCAGCCCAAGATCTTCCGATTGTGGCAATTGTTGATAACCTTTTAGCATATGCTATTTCTTCAAGGGCTTCCGATATTCATTTTGAGATCCTAAGTGATGTGGTTCTAATTCGTTTTAGAATTGATGGAATTCTTCATGAGATTATTCAGATGCCTAAGAAAATTCATCCTGCGGTAGTAGCCCGAGTTAAAATTCTATCCGAACTTCGAATTGATGAACACAATAAACCTCAGGATGGCCGTTTTCGCCATAACTTGGGAAGTAAGTTAATTGATACCCGGGTTTCAATAGTACGTACTTTTTACGGTGAGAAAGTGGAAATGCGTCTTTTGGACGCCGCGCAGAAACCGCTTTCCTTGGAAGAACTGGGAATGTTTGGAGAAGTAAGAAAGACGGTTCAAAACGCAATCAAGACCTCTTATGGAATGATTTTGGTTTGCGGACCGACCGGTTCTGGAAAAACAACGACATTATATTCAATTATGAATATTTTGAACCAACCGAAAGTGAATATTGTGACTGTTGAAAATCCTATTGAGTATGATATGCGGTACGTTAATCAAATGCAGATTAATCCGAGAGCCGGAATTACTTTTGCAAATGGCCTTCGGTCAATTCTTCGGCAGGACCCGGATATTATCATGGTTGGTGAGATTCGGGATGCGGAAACGGCCGGCATTTCAGTGCAATCGGCTTTAACCGGACACTTGGTTTTATCAAGCTTGCATACTAATGACGCGCCGACTACCATACCGAGAATGATAGATATGGGGGTGAAGAGATTCTTGGTGGCGGCAGTTTTGAATCTTGTTAGCGCCCAGCGTCTAGTTCGAAAAGTTTGTGATGACTGTAAGGTTCCATACGAACCGAAGAAGGCAGAGATTAAAGCAATTAAGGAGCAATTTGAGCTACTTGGAGTTCCGGAGAAAGAGATGATAATCCCCAAGAAATTTTACAAGGGCAAGGGTTGCAATTCTTGTAACGGGTTGGGTTATCGAGGCCGAATCGGTATTTTTGAAATTATGGAAATAAATGACCGGATGCGAAAATTTATTAACAGCGAGGGGTTTAATTTGAACGATCTTCGGAGTATGGCAAAAGATGAAGGAATGGTTACTATGTTTGAAGATGGTCTGAAAAAAGTGGAACAAGGAATTACTACCATTGAAGAGATATTCAGGGTTATTAGGGAATAATAAGGTTCGCTTCGCTCGCGAATTAAGGATTGGGAAGCTAATTATCTATAACCTATTATCTAACTTATGCCCAGTGAAACTTCGCTGCCGCGCCTAACGG
>CAZJVK010000098.1:0-1788 GCA_964549725.1 uncultured Candidatus Saccharibacteria bacterium
TGAAAAGATTTGCAACACTTGGAGTTCATCAAGCAAATATTAATGCTAAAAGTCTCGGTAATTATAAAATCCCTCTCCCCGAAATCTCAAAACAAAATGAAATAGTTGAGATATTTAATACTTTATTGGTTCGAAAGAAAATTTTGTACAAAACCAAAGAAAATTTAAAAAATCTACGTAATAAACTCTCAAACGAATTTCTCTCAGGCAAACTGAAACTTAAGTAAGACCAAAAACTTTAAAGCACCCAATTCTTGTAAATTATATGAAATTTAATGAAGAAAACACAGTTGAAAATTATGTTAAAGATTTGTTAGAATCTAAACATAAATGGAATTATATTAGTCAAAAGGAGCTAAAAAGGCAAGAAAATGATGTTCTTGTTGAAAGTTCTGTTAGAGATGCTTTAATTAAACTTAATCCTGAAATAAAAAATAATCCTGAATTAGCTGAAGAAGTATTATATAAATTAAGAGCTATAATTATTTCTGTTAAAGGAACTGGATTAGTTAAAACAAATGAAGAATTTTTAAAATGGATTAGGAATGAAAAGACCATGCCCTTTGGAGAAAATGGTGAACACACGTCTATTAATTTAATTGATTTTAATGATATAGATAATAACGAATTTATTATAACAACTCAATATAGTTATGTTAACAAAAGACCTGATTTAGTTTTATTAGTTAATGGTTTACCTTTAATTATTGGAGAAGCTAAAACTCCTGTAAGACCTTCGGTTACATGGGTTGATGGTGCTAAAGATATTACTGCTTACGAAGAGGTTATCCCTCAATTATTTGTTCCTAATTTATTTTGTTTTTCAACAGAAGGAAAGGAATTTAGAGTTGGTTCTATTGGTCTTCCAATTGAAAAATGGCAACCATGGAAAAAAACAAATAGGGATGAATTTGAAATTTTAAAAGAAGTGGAAATTGCAATTGACCTCTTATTTTCAAAAAAAGTTATTTTAGATTTATTAAAGAATTTTACTTTGTATGGAACAAATGATAATGGAAGAAAAATAAAAATAATGTGTCGCTATCAACAATATGAAGCAACAAATCAAATAGTTAAAAGAGTTATTGATGGGAGAATTAAAAAAGGATTGATTTGGCATTTTCAGGGTTCTGGTAAAAGTTTATTGATGGTTTATGCTGCGAGTCAATTAAGAAAAGCCCCTGAATTAAAGAGCCCAACAATTATCATCGTGGTTGATAGAATTGATTTAGATTCTCAAATTACTGGAACTTTTAATGCATCGGATATTCCAAATGTAGTAACTACAGATTCAAGGGAAGAATTAAGAAAATTGTTAAAGCAAGATACAAGAAAAATTATTATTACAACTATTTTTAAATTTGCTGAAGCAAATGACCAATTGAATGATAGAGAGAATATAATTGTATTAGTTGATGAAGCTCATAGAACTCAAGAAGGAGATTTAGGAAGTAAAATGAGGGCTGCATTACCAAATGCTTTCTTCTTTGGATTAACTGGGACACCTATCAATAAAAAAGATAAAAACACTTTTGCCACATTCGGAGCAAAAGAAGATGAAAATGTGTATTTGAATAAATATTCTTTTGAACAATCAATTGAAGATAAAGCTACACTTCCAATTGATTTTGAACCACGATTACTTGATTTACATATTGACCAAGAGAAGATAGATATTCTTTTTGAAGAAATAGTCGAAGAAAATAAATTAAACGAAGAAGAAAAAATACAACTATCAAGACAGGCTGCGAAATTTGGAAATTTAGTAAAAGCTAAAAAAAGATTAAC
>CAZJVK010000099.1:0-1773 GCA_964549725.1 uncultured Candidatus Saccharibacteria bacterium
TAATCAATTTCAAAAGAAGAAAATTAAAGAAATAATTAATAACTTTTATGCTGAGTCAAGACGCAATCAGAGAATTATCTATTAAAAACCAAACGATTGAAGATAATGTTGCTAGGGAATATGTTCAACACCTGTTTTTGTCGGCACTTTATGGTCAACAAGGTTCCGATGCTCTTTTATTTAAAGGGGGAACCGCTTTAAAAATAGTTTTTCATAGCCCACGATTTTCTGAAGATTTAGATTTTAGTGTTCAGAAGGCTCTGTCTAAAAATAAATTAGACAGTTTCTTTTTAGAATCAATTAATAAGATAGAAAATGAAGGAATTCTAATAGAATTGAAAGAAGCTAAACTGACTTCAGGCGGTTATTTAGGAATTCTTTCTTATTCTTTTTATAATTTTAGAGGTGAAATTAATATGGAAGTTTCTTTGCGCAAAGAAGAGTCTTTAGAGAAATCTGTAACAACTATTATTTCAGATTTTCTGCCCGCCTATGTTTTGGTGTATTTATCTCCAAAAGAAATAGTAAAGGGTAAATTATTAGCACTACTCAATCGGTATAAACCAAGGGATTATTATGATTTATATTTTATTTTACGACATCCTGAATTAAATAAATTCGCAGATTTTAAAAAGATTTTAGAAATTAAAGAAAAGCTGTTAAAAGGTAGAATAAATTTTAAAAGCGAATTAGAGATATTATTACCGGTAAGTCATCATATGATTTTAAAAGATTTTAAACAATTATTAATTAAAGAAATAGATAAGCATCTGTGATTTTTAATTTAGATTTATGCATCGTATTTATTTAAATAAAAATGGATATTAAAAACACAATTAAAAATATTGTTTTAAACCCGAGCGCTTTTTTTCTGAAAAACTCAGGAACTAAGCAGATTATTGTTAAGAATACCTTTTGGCTTTCTTTTTCTATGGTAATTAGCAAAATTATCAAGTATTTTCTGATAATCTATGCGGCAAGAATTTTGGGAGCAACTGAATATGGAGTTTTCAACTTCGCCCTTGCTTTTGTAGCTCTTTTCAATATTTTTGCTGATTTGGGAATTACTTCTTTAATAGCTCGGGAGACAGCGAAAGGGGAGGAATCAGAAATACACATTTCAGCTGCCTTTACTCTAAAGCTGTTCTTAACGATTGCTACCTTGGCTTTAGTAGTAATTGCTTCTTTCTTAGTACCACAAGCATCCGGAATAAGATTAACAATTCTTGTTTTAACAGGATATATTCTGATTAGTGGATTTTCTGGATTCTTTTATAATTGTTTCTATGGTAGACAGGAAATGCAGTACCAATCAATTACAGAAATTATTAGTGTTACTATAACAACTGCTTTAGGTGTTTATCTAATAACTTTAATAAGCAAAGCCTACTTTTTAGCAATAGCTTATTTAGTAGGAGCCGTCGTAGGACTTCTTATTATTAGTTTTATATTTAGAAAGAAATTTGGAGCAGTTCTGAAATTAGATTTTAACAAAAGAGAATGGAAAAGAATCTTTAGTTGGTCTTGGCCTCTAGCTTTAGGAGGCCTTTTCGCTAGTGTTTATACTAATATCGATAGTTTAATGATGGGTTTTTGGCATTTATTCACTCAAATAGGTTATTATAATGCTGCTCAAAAAATTGTTGCTATGGCTATTTTGCCTGCTGGTTTAATTGCTACTTCCTTTTTTCCTGCTCTTACTAAAGCTAACAGCGAGCAGGAGAAAAAGAAGATGCAAAAGCTATTTGATTATCAAAATGTTATTCTTACTAT
>CAZJVK010000100.1:0-1605 GCA_964549725.1 uncultured Candidatus Saccharibacteria bacterium
TAAATATCTCTTAGAATAAAAAAAGACAATCCCTCATATGTATATGTGAGGGATTGCTTATGGACACAAATGAGGAGAAAGATTATCCCGACTCTAGTCGGGGTTATCTTTTCCGAATGCCGTGTTCGCAAGCTTCGCTTATGATATGATGTTAATCCCAGTGAAACTTCGCTGCCGTGCCTAACGGCACGAAAAGTAAAAGAATTAGCAGCATAGTTTCACCGGGCTAACCCCGTGAAATTACACTGATATCTCGCGATGGGGCAGGTCTTAATTCAGGTGTAATTTTACGGAATGGGCTTTTTATAATAAAACTAGTCGTATTAATTAATTTATTAAATCAGTGAAATTTCTACGGGGATGATGACGAAATTTTACACCGGTAAAGGTGATAAAGGCGAGAGCGACCTTGGCGGGAAGAAAGTTAGCAAATCTTCCGAGTATGCCGAAGCCGTTGGCGCTTTGGACGAAATTAATACTTGGCTGGGTCTGTCTCGGGTTGAAATCAAAAACAGTTTTGTTTCCGAAACTTTAAGAAAAATTCAGGAAATTCTTTTTATTGCCCAATCTGAGGTTGGCGCCTTGGGCGCCGGTCACAAACCTCAAAAATCTGTTTCTGAAACTGAAGTGAAAATACTTGAGAATGCTGTAAACAAAGTTGATAAAGAAATTCCCGAACTTACTCATTTTATAATTCCCGGCGGCAGTCGGGAGAGTGCCCTTCTTGATATTGCTAGGACTCTTGCCCGCCGAGCCGAGCGTCGAATAGTCGCTTTTTATAAAGACGAACCTCGTGTTTCTGATGGATTACTTCAATTTATAAATCGGCTTTCAAGCACCCTTTTTGCCTTAGCCCGCTATATGAATTATATTAAAGAAGTGAAGGAAGATTATCCTCGGTATGATTGAACAAGATATTGTTAGTTATTTGTTGTTAGTAGTTGGTTGTTTTATGTATAATTAAAACATGCTTACATTAGGAACAATGTTAATTCGGCTGGTAATTGCCGTGGCGTTAGGCGCCGTTATTGGTTTTGAAAGAGAACTGGTTGGCAAGGAAGCCGGTATTCGAACCGACATTCTTGTTTCGGCCGGTGCGGCTATTTTCACTATGATCGGTCTTCTTCTGCCATACATCGTTGCTTATCCGGGAGCCGGTAGTGAACATCTTTTGAATATTATTGAAGTAAGCCGCGGTTTTTCGGTAATTGCCGGAATTGTAACAGGCATTGGTTTCCTTGGCGCAGGTTTAATTTTGAAACGCGGGGATCATATTTCCGGGGTTACCACCGCAGCTTCAATTTGGTTTGTAGCCGCGGTTGGAATACTTTCCGGACTTGGCCTTTTTGAATTTGCCGCCATAGCATCTGTTGGTCTTGTCCTCATTCTCTTTGTTTTAAGAAAAATCAACCTGTATAGTCTCATGAACAAGGAAAAAAGGAAGCAGAAATTTGATGGAGATGAGTTCTAATTAAAAATATGAATCCCGTTAGAAACAATTAAGACTTGAAAGTATGAATTATCAAATACTACAACTGAAAAGGTCAATTTTAAGTAAACCACTAATTAACGGTTGTCTAAAGACAACCTGTTTCTAACGGGATG
>CAZJVK010000101.1:0-1580 GCA_964549725.1 uncultured Candidatus Saccharibacteria bacterium
AGAAAATAATAAGCAAATAAAGACATATAAAGAAAGTTTATCATGGTCTGAAAACGAAGTAGTAAGAAAATCCAGAATTAATGAAAGTAAAGTTAGTTCTATACCAGAAAATAATAAGCAAGTAAAAAAATATAAAGATGGTTCTAAAATTTATGAATCTTTGTCTTCTAACTCTGATTTTTCAAAATCAACTCCAAAAGGATTTCGCCCTGGTGTTTATGACAACCGAGATGAAAATAATAATGTTATTTCGCAGAGGATAGAACATGTCAGTAGAGAAAAATTAAAAGAATCAACTATGCGTGAAATAGGGATAACTTATCCAAAAACAGGAAACTATTATATAATTGACAAAGATAAATATCCAGAATTTTATATAGAAATAGATAGAAATAAAGATGGATTAATAAGTTTAGATGAAATTGGCAGAATACAAAATAAATTCAATAAAATAATAAAAAAATATTCTGAAGGAGATATTGAGTCAATAGTAAAAGATTTTACTAAAAAATGACTGTTAAATAACTTTATAGAATTATGAGATAAAAATAATGAGATTATGGGGTGACAATAAATAATTATTTATCCCAACTTTGACAATTTGTAATTAGCTCTCGAAGGTAAAATTTTAGAAACATATTTTTTGTAACTCTTTATAATGAGTTATTAATAGAATACCCAAATAGGCGCTAAACATTTACTTTCATTAAATCTTTTGCAATAGAAAATTTGCCTTTGTATTCCTTTCTAATATCTTTTTCAACTTGAGGAAGATAAGTCTTTGCAACATGTGTCACAATTAATTTTTTAATTCTTGTTTCTTGGGCAAGTTTCCCTAATTCTTCTCCATTGATATGCCCTTTCATTTTCCATTCTGGAGGACCTGTCGCTTCAATGATTGCAATATCTGCATTTTCACAAGCTTTCTTTAATCCATCACAATAAGTGGAATCTCCAGAATAACAGATTGTTTTATTATTAATTTTTAGTCTATAAGAGAAACATCGAGTTTGTTCGCTATGTTCAACTTCAATTCCTTTGATAATTAATTTATCTATCTTAATAATTTTATTTAATGATAATTCCTTAATCTGTATCCTCTTTAAATTTTTGTGTTTATCAATATGAAAAGTTTTTAACATATTTTTGATATCTTCCTTAATTCCTATAGGTCCATAAATAATGTAATTATCCCTCAACTTCTTATTCCTTTTCGGAGCATCTATTATGAGTTGAATAAAAGAAGCGAGTTCAGTAGAATGATCAGTGTGCATATGAGAAATAAATATGTTACCAATTTCATAAAGATTTATTTTTAATCTCAATAAATTCCTTATAGCTCCCCTTCCAAAATCAATTATTATTTTTTCTTTTCCTGTTTGAATAAGATAACTAGAGCAACTTCTTTCTAATTCTGGAATAAATGTTCCTGAACCTAAAATAGTTAATTTCATTTCATACCTCTTAAACAGGTAAATGATTAATTGTTTATTAATTTATCGTGCCTATTTTTTTCCATCCTTGAGTTTGGTTATCATAATTCCTTTGAAAAATCAAAGATTTTTTTAGAGGACTTAACA
>CAZJVK010000102.1:0-1572 GCA_964549725.1 uncultured Candidatus Saccharibacteria bacterium
TTAGTAAAACTCTCCGACGAAGAAATTGAGGTTTTTGACTTTTGGGAAAATTCTCTAAGTGGCGAGGTTTACTATATTACTCTTGATGGAATGGTAAGAAGTGGAAAAGTAGGGCCTGACCCAGAAATTTCAATAAGAGGTTTTTCGGCAATAAATAAAATAAGGCCAAACAGTGATGGAAGTAAGGTCTTGGTTTCGTTTGGGGACCCCAAAAGTCCCGAGTGGAAATTATTTGATTCAAACGACGGGGTCTGGAGACCAATCCCCTCATATTTTAAAGATATGGTGTGGGGAGAGGAAAATAAAGTAATCTCAGTAGCTAATACCGGAAGCGGAAAAAGTTTGATTTTATTGGACATTGAAGAATTCCAAGAAGGTGAGGAGCAGGATTATGAGGTTTTAATTAGAAATTTCAATTTCAATGATGTTGATATGGAATTTTCTTCGCCTGACTCAATTGTATTAATTGAAAAACCAGCTTCGTTTTATAAATCAAAAGTTTGGAAATTTGATTTTAAAGAATTAAAACTAACTCAGCTATCAACTCCGAAAGAAGGGACAATATTTGATTGGCGGGAAAATAGCGATATAGTCTTTAAATACGAATTGGGTAGTTGGTTTGGAATCTTAAATAAGGAACTTAATATTATGTTTCCTGTGCCTTTTAACACTTTTCCTTCAAAATGCGGAGCTTCCGAATCGGATATTTATTGCTTTGTGCCTTATGATATTCCAACTAAACAAGGGATTAATCTTCCCGAGGATTACTATAAAAATAAATTCTACACTATAGATTCTTTATATAAAATCGATAGGGACTCGGGTGGGGTAAGAGTGTTGGTAAAAAACACAGAATTTGGAATAAATATTGATGGAATAGCAGTAAAGGAAATTGGAAACAAACTCTACTTTATTAACAAATACGATAAGGGATTATACAGATTAACCTATAACAAATGACTTCTGGGTTAAGTATTAAGTATTAAGCAGACAATAGGGTTAAGGGGGGCTTGTAAACCCCTCATATCGCTCTTAACCGAGCAACATTGGGCGACCTTGAAGGTCGCCCAGTTGAATTTAAAACCATAAACTATTACTAATTAGGGTATGTTGAACACCCCCCAATTCTTAGTTATCCTTAAGATGCTTAATCACTACCCTTCTTCTTTCTTTTTGGTCAATACTCTCGGTTTCAAGTTCCGGATGGGTGGCGATTTCTATATGGATGATTCGTCGCTCATAAGAATTCATAGTCGGGAGTTCAATATTTTCTTTAGTCATAATAGCTTTTTTGGCGGCGGCTCTGGCTAGTTCAATTATAAGCCGTTCTCTTTCTTTATGATAATAATTCAAATCAACCACGCAATGGCTTTCATTGTGTTTTCTTAGAATTTGATTTATAAGAAGATTAAAAGCAGACATTATTTGGGGAGTAACTTTACCCTGAACAACTTCGTCATTGATTTTAAGGGATATCTTCCGATGTTCCTCATCAGCGCCAACCTTAACATCTTTCTTGTTAAACCCCATTAGTCTAATTAACTCTTCAATTTTTTTAAGAATTTCTTCCAT
>CAZJVK010000103.1:0-1557 GCA_964549725.1 uncultured Candidatus Saccharibacteria bacterium
TATTTAATTGGCGTTATAGCCCCGGTCATTTTTTGATATTTGAGAGTATGGATTATTTTCCTTACGATTGGGGAATCGTATCTGGAAATAGCAAGAAAGGGAAAGTTTTCGGAATAAAAAATTTGATTATAGATAATAATTGAAGAAAGACATTTAGCGCAGAGAAGAGCCGCCTTCTCCTGTTTTGTTTCAAGGTGTTTTCGGCAGGCGATACAGAGAGGCGGGAAAATAAGGTCAAGGAGGAAGTTGGTAATCTTTGTTAGCATGATTATTTAAATTAATGATATTTTATATTATACTAAAAGCATATGAAATTTTTTAACAACATCAGGTCTTTTTTTAGCGACATTACTAATTTTTTCCAGTCAGCTTCGGTTTTGGGAATTGACATAGGAACAAGTTCAATAAAGGTAGTGGAGCTTTCAAGGAAAGAAGGACATTTCGTTTTAAATAATTATGGGTTTTTGGAAACCAGAGATTACTTGGAGCACGCTAATCTGGCGCTTCAAATGAGCTCGCTTGATATTATAGAAAGCGAGGCGGCAAAACTTTTAAAGATAATATTAAGGGATACACAAATTAAATCCAGGGTGGCTTTAGTTTCAGTTCCGGAGTTTGCTTCTTTTGCGACACTTCTTGATATGCCTCTTTTGTCATATAAAGAAACTTCTCAGTCAGTGGAATTTCAAGCCAAGAAGTATATTCCGATGCCGGTAGAGCAGGTTCAGGTTGACTGGCAAAAAGTTGATGAGTTTCAAACCAATGACGGCCGGAAATTTCAAAGGGTGATGTTAATTGGTATTCCGAAGAAGTTAATTAGAAGTTATAAAAATATTTGCCAAGAGGCCGGTTTAAAAATGATTTCTATGGAAATTGAAAGTATGGCGGTAACTCGAGCTCTTCCTAAATTTGAACGTCCGACTTTAGTAATTGATATTGGGGCGGAGTCAACCGCGGTGATAGTGACGGAGAAAGGATTTGTGAAATATTCCGATCAGATTGATTACGGCGGTATTCATATAACGAGGGCTTTGAGCGCCAGCCTTGATTTAGGAATGCAACGGGCAGAGGAATTGAAACGGCGGCGAGGACTTTCAGACCAAACTGGCGAATCGGAGTTGTCAACTTTGGCTTTGCCTTTTTTGAATGTTATAATACAAGAAGTGGATTATATAAGGGATAACTATGAGCGGCGGTATGGTAAAGAAGTAAAGCAGATGGCTTTAATTGGAGGAGGAGCAAATCTTAGCGGAATGGAGAAAACTTTCTCTTTACAACTTGGAATAGATTTAGTTAACCCGAACATTTTTGGAGATGTGAGTTATCCTCCTGAGATTGAGCCGGCAATAAAAGGATTAGGAAATGAGTTGTCTGTTTCGTTTGGAGTAGCAAAGAAATATTTTATTAATTAGTAATATGGCAAAAGATTTTCAAAAACAAAGGAATCAACCAACTCAATCACCAGGAGCGGTTGGAGGAGAATTTTCGAATGAGCCGGTTTTAGTAGGTATGCCTTGGCGACTGATGATTTTTTCATTCATTTTATTATTATTGGGA
>CAZJVK010000104.1:0-1541 GCA_964549725.1 uncultured Candidatus Saccharibacteria bacterium
AAGATGGCTATTACTACTAGGAGTTCTATGAGAGTGAAGGCTTTGGTGTTCATTTCTCCAAATATTTAAACAATATAAGGGTGTTCAACACCCATATATTTCTTACTTACATTCATTTATGTCTTATGTCTTTAATTATACCTTGCCACGGTATTAAGTATAAAGTATTAAGCAGACAGCAAAGCTGTCAGAAAATAAAGAAAGGAGAGAAAGAAACTCTCAATTTTGGGATGTCGCACATCCAAAGGATGAACGACATCCATTTTCTTGATTCAAGCTTTGAGTTGTGAGTTGTGGGTTGTAAGTTGTGGATTTTGGGTTGGTTATAACCTAACTTCAGTATCCTTCTAATTTCTTTGCTTTTTCGTGTCCTTTTATTCTTTCAAGAGCCTTGGCTTCAATTTGGCGGATTCGCTCACGCGTAACGCCAAAAACTTTGCCTACTTCTTCCAAGGTATGAGTGACACTATTTTCAAGACCGAAACGCATAGAGAGAATCTTTTGTTCCCGGTCGGTAAGTTCAATTAGAACATCGTTGATTTGTTCCTTTAAAAGAGTTCTGTTAGCTACTTCATCCGGCGAGAGAGTTTCTTCATCAGGAATAAGGTCAGAGAGAGTAGAATCTTTATCTTCTCTGCTAATTGGTGTTTCAAGAGAAATAACCTCCTGAGAAATTTTCTGGATATATCGAACTTTTTCGGGTGTGATGCCCATCTCGGGCGCAATTTCTTCAGCAAGGGGTTCCCGACCAAGCTCCTGCATCATTTGACGCTTTTTCTGAGTATATTTGGTAATAGTCTCAACCATATGGACTGGAATCCGAATTGTGCGGGAGTAATCAGCTAATGCACGGGTTACGGCTTGACGAATCCACCAAGTGGCGTAGGTTGAAAATTTAAATCCTTTGGTATAATCAAATTTTTTAACAGCTCGCGCGAGACCAATATTACCTTCCTGAATTAGGTCAAGAATTGAAAGATTAGGACTTTTATTCACGTATCGCTTGGCAATTGATACAACTAACCGGAGATTAGCCTGAACTAATTTCTTTCGAGCTTCCTCATCGCCCCATTCAATACGTTTAGCAAGCTCTTTTTCTTCTTTTCTGGTAAGAAGAGGGGTTCTGCCAATTTCCTTTAGATACATTTGAACCACATCCGGCGTACCATAACTGGAGCCGGGTTTTTTTAATTCTTCAAAATCCGTCTTTTCTTGAGAAATATCAAGGAAAGGCAGTGAATAAAGAATTCGGAGGCCTTCTTCTTCAAGGCAGTCATATATTCGTTCAAGAAAAGGAATATCTTCTTCAATTCTCGGGAAATAACTTAAAACTTCAACATCGGTAACAAAACCACGATCCTGACCGCGTTTTATAAGTTTTTTAAGATTCTTTTTGAGTTCTTCTTCTTTCTCCCCGCTCAGTTTATGCTGCCGGGTAATATGACGCTTGAGACCTATTTCACTTTCAGCCTCAAAACCGCATTTAGGACAGATGTATTTCTTCTTTTTTTTAGGACTTTTCTTTTTTTTCGGCTTCTTGG
>CAZJVK010000105.1:0-1508 GCA_964549725.1 uncultured Candidatus Saccharibacteria bacterium
TACAGAAGAAATTTTAAAAACTTTATCTGTTTTTTACGAAACAGAAATTGACGCATCTTTAAAAACTTTAGTTTCGTTATTAGAGCCTTTGCTTTTGCTTGTTTTGGGAGTTATAGTCGGAGGCATAGCGCTCTCTTTAATTGTTCCTGTCTATCAACTCGTAGGACAGTTTTAAAAATATGAAATTTCAAAAAGGATTTACTCTAATGGAGTTTCTCATTGTTGTTACTATTACCGCTATTTTAGCAAGTGTTGGCATTTCTTCCTATGTTAATCAACAGAGGACAAAACTTTTAGAATTTACAACTCAAGAGATTGTAGGTTATCTTCGTTATGCCCAGCAGAAGTCAATAGGTCAAGAAGGTGGTAATCAATGGGGCATTCATTTTGAAAATCCTGTTTCTGGCGACGATTTTTACGCTCTTTATACAGGAACAACTTATTCTTCTCCAGAAGAAACCCGTTATCTTCCAAAACAAATTGAATATGAAGCCCCAGTTACAGATAATAGTATTAATATTTCTTTCGATAAATTAACAGGCACCAGCGCTACTAGCACAACCCAATCTATAACTATAAAATCTACTGTCACTAATTCTACTACTACTATCAGTATATCTGGCCAAGGGTTAATTTCTTATTAAAATTCAACTTCTATTGATTAAAAAACGGATGAAATTTCTATTTCAGCCGTCTTATTTTTTTTTTGCTCATACCTTGAAATTATGGTAAAATATAAACAGACCGTAAATATTATTAATTATTTATGTTATCTAAATTTCAAATAAATAATTTAAGGAGTTTTTTTCAATCTAATTCACAAATAAAGCTTGTGTATCTTTTTGGTTCACAAGTTAATGGAACAGCGGGTCCTTTAAGCGATTATGATTTTGCATTTTATATTGATGAAAAAGATAAGAAGAAGTTATTTGATTTAAAATTGGATTTAATTGGTAAATTAACTCAAATTCTTAAATCTGATAAAATTGATGTGGTAATACTAAATATAGTAGAAAGCCCGGAATTGAAATATAATATTATTAAAGATGGAAAATTGATTTTCGAGAGAACACCTTATCGTATTCTTGTAGAGCCGCAGATTTTAAATAATTATTTTGATTTTCATAGTTTACTTTTAAGATATAATTTAACAAAAGCATAATGACTAATTTTAGCGTTATAGAAAATAAGATTAGCTATTTGAAGAGATATTTGGATATTTTGGAAGGGTATAAACAATATACACGAGAACAAATTGAGGAAGATATTAATATAAAAGGAATGGTTGAAAGATATCTATATTTAGCAGTGCAATCTGTCATTGATTTAGCTGAAGCAACGCTTTCTTTTAAAAACTTACGTAAGCCAACAACATTAGGCGAAACTTTTACTATACTAGAAGAAGTGAAAATAATTGATAAGAATTTAGCTAATGAAATGATAAAAATGGTTGGATTTAGAAATATTCTTGCTCATGATTATGCTGAAATAAATTATGATATTGTTTA